>NJEJ01000047.1 GCA_002255025.1 Candidatus Bathyarchaeota archaeon ex4484_135
TATCGGCCTTAGTGGCCTTCGCGTCCTTCAGGCACGGGCTCGACCCAGATATCATAACGTACCCCGTGAGTTCCGTTACCTCGGACGTGATGGTGACGTGCTGTTACGCCATTGTCCTAGCCCTCATGGTCTCCGGGCCAGCCGGGCGAGCCGTGACGTACGCCATATGCCTGGCCTTCGCCTCTTCTTGCCTCTTCATCTTCGTGAAGAACAAGGGACATGAGGGGTTCAAGAAGGCCCTGAAGGAGTCCCTGGCTTCCTCGGCCCTCGTGGCAGCCATATCAGGCCTCACGGGCACCCTGCTGGGCCGGATGAGTTCTGTGGTGGGCCTGAGGCCCGAGGTGGCCATGGCCTACCCGGCCCTAATAGGGGGCGTGGGCGATGTGGGCTCCATAGTGGGCTCGACGGCCACCACGAAGATGTGGTCGGGTGAGATGGAGGCTGATGCCAGGGCCTTCTTCCAGCACAGGAAGGAAATAGCGGCTGCCTGGTCTTCTTCCCTCCTCATGTTCATGGCTTATGGCTTCCTATCTAGCCTGATGGCCCCGAGGGCTCTGCCCGTCTTATTGGCCACGTTCTTCCTGACCAACCTCATGGCGGTAAGCCTCGTGATCATCCTGTCCCTGTCGGTCGGCCTCCTGTCCTACAGGTATGGCCTTGACCCGGACAACTTCGTCATACCGGTCGAGTCTTCGGCCGCAGATACCATAACGACCTTATCGCTCTTCCTGGCCTCGGAGGCCATCATGGCCCTCTGGGTCAGATGAGTAACTCCCGGGCACTGAGGCGGCCCTACCCGCTCCTCATCATCCCCTATGGCCCCGTGTGACCGGTCCTTGATAAGGCATGCGGACCCGGCCTGAGGGCATTAGGTCATGAAGGCCTCGAGGCCCCTGGGCCTACGGGCTTCCCGGGCCAGCTTGGCCAAGTCAACCACGTAAAACGCCCTCCTGGCCGGGAGGCTGACGTTCACCACGAGGGTATCGCCTATCCTGGCCTCTAGGACGCTCGCCCTGTGGGCGTGGCCGTGGAGCCAGAGGTGCGGCCTCCTGGCCTCTATAACGGCCTCGAAGGCCCTGCAGGCCATCTCGGGCCATATGCGTTCCTTTTCGCCCTGGAGGGTCCTGTACGTCGGTGCGTAATGCGTCATGACGACCACCACGTCGGCCTTCAGCTTGTCCAGCAAGCCGTCTATGACCTTGATCCTACGCCTGTAGAGGGCCCTTATGCCCGGGATGTGTGTCCTCTGCCACCATGTCGGCCTATCTAGCGAGCCCCTGGAGCCCACTAGCCCTATTCTAAGGCCCTTCAGCTCTAAGACGGTCGACTCATCATCAAGCCATTTCACACGGCTATAGGACAAATAGGCTTCCCTGCTCTCCTCGTACTCCTCGTTCCCGAAGCAAGCGAATATCGGGCACTCAAGGCCCTCTAGCAGCTCGAGGACGCTGGCCAGCTTCTCGTGGGCGTTCTTCTCCACCACATCGCCTACCAAGAGCATTAAGTCCGGCTGGCCATACTGGTCAAAGAGGGCCGATAGAGCCTCCCGAAAAAGGTCCAAGTAGCGTGGTGCGTGTACGTCCGCCACCGCGGCCGCTATGACGCTCTCCTCGCCCAAGGCCCAGTTGAAGTAGGGGCCCATGCACGTAAATGGCTTTCCCGCTAGGGCTTGCCGGTAGCCTTGAAGAACTCCTCCGGCTTGGAGTAGATGTTGCCGCCGGCGTGGAGCAGTATCCTCGCTACCTTCTGGTCCCACAGGCCCTCCTTGAACGCCTCCGGGTCAGCATAAGCGGCCACGACCTCTGCCAGGAACAGGTCGTGGGAACCACAATCTATGACTTGCTTGACCTTGCACTCCAGGTGGGCCGGGCATTCCTCTATTATGGGTGCCCTCACGACCTTAGCGGGCTTAGCCGTCAGCTTGGCCTTCCCTATCTTGTCCTCTACGTCACGCCCGCTCACGGTCCCGCAGAAGTGCACGTTCTCGACCAGCTTGTCGGACGGGATGTTCACCACGAATTCCCCTGTCTCCTTTATCAGGGCGTTCGAGTACCTCTTCTTCGCCACGCTTATGATTATCATGGGTGGCTCCCTCGAGACGGGCGAGATCCAGGATATGGCGAGGGTGTTGGAACGTCCTTCCTTGTCTATGCACGTCACGAGGACGGCTGGCCTGGGGTGCAGGAGCCTGTAGAAGGCCTTCATCACGTCTACCTTCTCCGCCATCCCACCACCCACCTCACACGGCCCACCCGGCAGTTAAGCTATTTGGCGAGGGGGCCACGACAAGAGGGCGGACCTTGGACCCAGGCCAGCTAGTAGAGGAAGCCATGAAGGTCAAAGCTGATGCCTTCACGGAGTTAGTCAACGAGGTCAAGTCCCTCTTGGCCGGAGAAGAGGGCCGGGTAGGCGAGTTGGAGGTCATCGGGCGGCTCGTCAAGCTGCCAGACGAGGGGGAGGCCGTGATAGTGGGCGACATCCACGGGGACCTCAAGAGCCTGTACCACGTGCTCAGGGATACCGATTTCATGCGTAGGGCCCAGGAGGGCGAGCCTATATACGCTGTTTTTCTCGGGGACTACGCAGACAGGGGGATCAGGGGCCCCGAGGTCTATTACGTGGTCCTGAAGCTGAAGGAGATGTATCCCGACCGCGTGGTGCTGCTAAGGGGCAATCACGAAGGTCCTAGCGATATCCTAGCCATGCCCCACGACCTCCCTTTCCACATAATATCGAAGTTCGGACGGGAGGAGGGCGTGAGGGCCTACAAGGCCCTGAGGGAGCTCTGGGGCTTCTTTTTCACGGCCGCCTTAGTCAAAGACAAGGTGATCATGCTGCACGGGGGTGCACCGACGACCGTGAGGAGGCTCGAGGACTTAGCTTTCGCACATGAAAAGCACCCGAGGGAGCCCATCCTGGAGGAAGTCCTGTGGAGCGACCCGGAGGAAGGCATAACGGGTGCTTACCCATCCTGGCGTGGTGCTGGCAAGCTTTTTGGGCCCGATGTGACTAAGAGGTTCCTGTCGGTCGTTGGGGCCAGGGCCCTTGTGAGAGGCCACGAGCCCTGTCCAGCAGGTTACAAGCTCAACCACGAGGACTTGATAATGACCGTTTTCTCTAGGAAGGGACCACCCTATTTCAACGAGCAGGCTGCCTACCTCTGGGTGCCCCTCTCAGCCCAGGTGCTAAGTGCCAGGGACCTAGAGAAATGGGTCAGGACTTTCTGAGCTGGTCAGGAAGCCGAAAGCCTTAAGTTTTCCTGCTTCATAACAAAGCCATGCGGTGAAATGGAGGAGATGGGCAAACAACGTCCCCAGTTGAGTAAGGTCGTCTTGGACGTGCTGAAGCCTCACAGGCCTTCTGTGGTAGAACTCGGGAAGGCACTCAGCCAGCTCCCGGGCGTCCTCAGCATAAACATAACATTAGGCGAGGTGGACGTGGACACAGAATCCGTGAAGATAACGATAGAGGGGAACGGCCTCAACTACGAGGAAATAGAGAAGACCATAAAGAGGTTCGGGGCCGCCATCCACAGCATAGACGAGGTAATCTACTCGTGAGGGCGGTGATGCCCTAGATGGGCGGATGGCTGCCCGCCCCCTGGAACTTCGTGAGGAAGCTGAGGGAGCTCAGGGCACACCTCAAGGCCGAGAGGGTAGATGAGATAGCCCGAAGGTACTTGGTCATGAATGCTTTCGACGGCTCCTTGGCCATCTTGAGCGTGGTGGTAAGTGCTTACCTCGTGGGAGCTGCCGAGCCGAAGATAATAGTGGCCATAGGCCTGGCCAACTGCGTTGCCATGGCCATATCCGGCTTCACGGGCACCCTGATGACCGAGAAGGCCGAGAGGACGAGGCGTCTGAGGGAACTCGAGTCCATAATGCTGACCAGCCTGAAGGATTCTGATTTCGGAAGGGTCTCCACGGTAGCCTCCGTTTACGCGGCCCTGGTGGACGGTGCTGCCCCCCTCCTGGCTGGCCTCGTGGGCCTATCGCCTCTGATAGCCGCTATTTTCCTGCCCCTCGAGGTCGAGTTGGCCGTCTGGGCTTCCCTGGCCGTCACCATGGCCACCTTGTTCGCCTTAGGTGCCTTCCTCGGCCGGATATCCAGGGGCAACGTGCTCCTATCCGGCCTGAAGATGGTGGCCATAGGCTGTATAACAGCTCTGCTGTGCTCCATACTGAAGGCCGTGTGATGGAGGTGGCCCGGCTTGCCGCCCGAGTTAGACAAGGAGAAGGCCATGGAGACCCTGGTGGCCGAGATAAAGGCCTGTAAGAAGTGCCTGCTCCACGCCAGCAGGAAGAACCCGGTCCCGGGCGAGGGCAACCTGGATGCGACCGTCATGCTCGTGGGAGAGGCACCTGGCCGGTGGGAAGACGAGAAGGGCCGCCCCTTCGTGGGTGCTGCTGGCAAGCTACTGGACCGCCTGCTGGCCCTGGCCGGCTTAAGGCGTGAGGAAGTCTACATAGCGAACGTGCTGAAGTGCCGCCCGCCCGGGAACAGGGACCCGAGGCCGGAGGAAGTGGAGGCCTGCACTCCCTTCCTCGACAGGCAGATAGAGATCATAAGGCCTAAGGTGATAGTGACGCTCGGCCGCCACTCGACCAAGTACCTGTTCTCCAAGGCTGGCCTGTCGTTCAAGAAGATGAGCGATGTCAGAGGGCACGTCTACGAGGTCGAACTCCTAGGCCTTAAGGTCCTGTTGATACCGACCCTCCACCCGGCATCGGCCCTCTACAACCCGTCCTACAGGTCCATCTTGGAATCTGATTTCGACCTGATAGGCAGGGTGGTGAGGGGGGCTGCCCAACCGGAGAAGCCAGGGCCTAAGCTGGCCCGAGAGCGTAAGGGAACGCTTGAGGAATTCATGGTTTGAGGCCTCGGGCCGTGAGGTGCCCAGGGTCCTGCTCGGCACCTCGCCCTTCATAGGTGCTGGCCAGTTCTGGCCTAGGTCAGAAGACTACTGGGCCAGGTTCTACGGCAAGCCTGAAGAGGTGGCCGAGGTCATAATGGCTGCCGTCGAGCTGGGCGTGGTAGGCGTTCAGCCCCTGCCCTGCCCTTTCTTGGCCGAGGCTATCAGGATAGTCCAGCGTGAGACAGGCACAGACCTGGCCTTGGTCATAACCATAGGGCCGGACGAGCCCCTAAAGGACCTGAGGATATTCGACGACCTGGACGTCCGGGTCGCCTTGATACATGGCTCCCTCACGGACGAAGCGTCTGGGCCGGAACTAGAAGCCATATTGGGAGCCGTGAGGGACGAGGGCCTCCCGGCTGGCTACGTCACGCACAGCCCCATGAAGATGCTGAGCCGCATCTCCTCGGGCGTGATACCAAGGCCTGACCTGGTCCTACTGCCCTTCAACAAGCTCGGCTACCTGATGGACGCTCCAGCGGGCCAGATAGCAGATGCCATAAGGCATCTGGGCGTGCCAGCCATGGGGAAGAAGGTCCTGGCGGCTGGCAGGCTGAGGCCGAGGGACGGCCTTGAGTTCGCCCTCAGGGCCGGCGTCCTAGAGGGCGTTGCCATAGGGGCCGTCTCAAGGGCGGAGGTCCAAGAGACCTTCGGGCTTCTGGCAGAGCTTATGCCCTGGGCTAAGGCCTAAATGCCAGTCACTACAGACAGGTGTGGTGGTCCTAGTGGAGAGGGGAGCTAAGACCGTTACGCTTGAGATGGTATATGACGAAGTTAAAAAGTTACGTGAGGAAGTCCATTACCTGGAGGACTTGCTTGAGGCTGTGCTCTTGCGTGGGCTTCCAGAGGTTGAACTGAGCCCCGAAGAACTTGAGGAGATCCGTAAATCGATCGAGGAGATGAGGAGAGGCGAATACGTAAATATAGAGGAACTTGAGGAGGCGATTTCCCGAACTTGACATGTTCAACGAAAAGTTCGCATAAATCTATCCCGTGGTCTTACGTTCGTTAGATGTGGAGAAGATAAGAGGGGCCGTCAGGACTTTCCGGGTAAGAGTCGGACGATACCGTATAGTTTTCTACGTAGATAAGGCCGAGAGGACAATCTATGCGACGCACGTCTTCATGAAATAATTACGGCAAAAACCGAGTTGGTATTAGAGGCTCTATCACCTATATGGCACGAACTCCTTGCCGAGGAGCTCGCGGGCTATGATTATGCGTTGTATGTTCTGTGCTCCCTCGGCCCCTATGTAGTAGGACATGACACCCCTCAGGCCCATCTCGAGCGGGCACTCCTTTGTGTAGGCGTAGGCGCCGTGCCAGAGCATTACGGTCTTAAAGACTTCAAAGGCCAGCCTTGGGGCCTTGAGCTTGCACATGCTCACCCAGCGGCAGACCTCGAGGGGCGTGAAGGCACCTTCCTTGTACTTCTTGTCCATCATCCAGGCCGTCCTGTACACGAGCAGGCGGGTGGCCTCTAGCTCGGTCCAGAGGTCGGATAGCTCGAACTGTATGCCCTCGAACTTCCCTATGGGCCGGCCGAAGGCCTTCCTCTGCTTTATGTAGTCCATGCCTATCTCGAGGGCCCTGCGGGCCGCACCGACACATGTGGCTGCCACGAGAAGGCGGGCACAATCGAAGCCCTCCATGGTCAAGTAGAAGCCCTTCCCGACCTCGCCTAAGACGTATTCGTCCGTTAGCTCCACGTCCTTCATGACGAAGCCGCCCGTCGAAATGCCCATGCGGCCCATGTCCTCGAAACGCTTCGTTATCTCGACGCCAGGGGCATTTATGGGCAGGAAGAAAGCCGTCATGCCCCTGTGCCCTTTCTCCGGCTCCGTGTAGACGGGCGTGAAGTAACCGCCATTAAGGGCCTTGGCCTCTTCGGTGCCGCTTATGTAGGTCTTCTCGCCGTTCAGGACCCACTTATCGCCCTTGCGGACCGCCCTGCTCTTGAAGGCGGCCACGTCCGAGCCACCGCCGGGCTCGGTGGAAGCTATGCCCACGAAGCCCTCGCCCCTGATGGCCCTGGTCACGTACTCCTGCCTTACTTCCTCGCTGGCGTACCGGTCCACCACGAAGCCCCAGCCAGCCTGGACGAGGAAGAAGACGGGCACGGCCAGGCTTATGTCCGCGTAGCCGAGCTCCTCGGCTGCTATAACGGTCGTCACCCAATCCGCGTTAGCTCCTCCTACGTCCTCGCGGGCCGTCATGAGGAGGAGGCCGAGGTCCGCGAGGCCCTTGATGAT
>NJEJ01000048.1 GCA_002255025.1 Candidatus Bathyarchaeota archaeon ex4484_135
AGGGTGGTGAGCGTGCAGCCCAAGAAGCCCAGCGACATCAGACCGGACGTGCCCAAGAGCTTAGATGAGGTCCTCCTGACGGGCCTGGCCAAGGAGAAAGAGGACCGCTATGAAACGGCTGAGGGGTTCAGGAGGGCGTTATTAGCGGTCCTAGAGGAAAAGCTAAGCCACGGTTAGAAGACACCGAGAGCCACGAGCATGAGTGCCCATAATCCTCGTCTTAGCATAACTGGTTGAGAGGCGAAAGCTATTTAAGCCCCGAGGGAAAACACGCTTTAGCATGTTTCCTGCCTGGTTTACCACCATGATTGATTGGCTCCGCATTATCAGGTTCTTCTCCTACGCCAAAGACGCCCTAAACTGGCTATACGAGGCTATCAAAGGAAGACGAGCCCCCATGCCAGCTGAGGAGCTCATGAGGTATGATGATCTTTACGTGAGCGTCATGAGGGATATGCTGGGCGAGGCGCATAGGTCTATCGGGAAGGCCATGAGGGAGCTACGCTTATCGGGCCGCGAAGACGGGATCTCGAAGCTGAGCAGGCTGAATAGGGAATTAGAGGGCCTGCTAGACGATCTAAGGGTCTGGAGGCCTACATCCTGGGGGAAGAAGGAGAAATATAGCAAGAAGATACTTGACTACGTTAACTTAACCGCGGTATGCGAGTGCCACGGTATTTATGAGAGGGCCGAGGAGCTAATGGCCTCGTTAGACGAGACGGCCATCATAACCAAGACCTCTGATGACATGATAAGGGCCATGAGCAGAGTAAGGACGTTAAGAAACACGCTCTCCTGGGCTCTACGCCTCCCCTCTCCCCGTGACTTCTTGGAGGCCCTCAGAAGCGAGGCGCTAAAGAGGATGAGGAGCGGGAGAAAGGATGGCATTATCATATACGATAGCGTCATCAGGGTGGCCGAGGCTTTTGTCCTCGCCGATTCTAAGAGGGAGAAAGATGCCCATAAGATAATAGCTTATGATGTCCTATCCGCTATCCGTGCTCTAAGCCCCGTCGGCAAGCCCTTTGTTCACTTAGATGAGCTGTGGGATGAGCTCCGTGCGAGGGTGCCGGGCATAGGCCTAAGGGAATTGAAGAAATCCGTTAAGTATCTATGGGAGGAGGGCGTAATACCGAAGGTGATCGAGGCTGGCAGACGGGGCCTAATGGCAGTTCTCAGGCCTGAGGGCTTTGAGCCGGAGATGAATGAGATCATCATGGTCGTGAAGAGCAATGACCAGTTTAAGCGAAATGGCTTCACAGCTCTTGAACTTGCTTCTAAGACAGGCTGGAGCGAGAAGGTAGTCCGGGAAGTCCTAGCCGAGATGGAAGACTGCGGTCTTGCATGGCGTAGAATGACGCAAGAAAGCATTATAAGGTGGTTTATCCCGGAACTTTACGAGGAGGGCGGGGGCCATGGGGAGGGGTATTCAGTGGGAGCCGGGCGAGCATGAGCTGGCCCTGGTGCTCCCGAACGAGCGGTATCCGGATTTACCGGATTTAAAAGAGGGGAGGCGCCTGCTGCTTGGCCCAAAGCAGAGGGCCGTCGTGTTCATAAAGAACTTGCCGAGGCCTATGGTCTTCTCGGAGGGCGAGCACAAGCTGCCTAAGAAAGTGCAAAAGCTAGTGGTGGTCAGCACCGGCCGGAGGAACAGCCCCTTCGGCGTGCCGAAGAGGACGGTTTTCGAGCAACTGGGCTTCAGCGGCATGCTCATCTTGAGGATCGAGGACAGGGACGATGATGTGGAGAGGTTCGTGGAAAAGCTCGTGCTGGAGCAGCGCATAACGACCTTGGGTGAGCTGGTGCAGTGGCTCGTGCGGAACTACCTCATTCGTGCCTTCAAGGATGTCGTCGCCGCTGAGGGCATGTCAGAGGAGGAGTTCGTGAGGGCGGGGGAGAAGCTAGCCGAAAAGGTGAGGGACGTGGCTAACTCGTATATAATGGAATACGGGCTATACCTGGAGAACATAAGCGTGCAGTGGTGGGCGAGGTGAGCGAGAGGCAGGAGGGCTCTCGGGGAGAAGGGCAAGACGCCGAAGGGGAAGCCCTGAAGAGGGAGGTCATGAGGGCCGTAGAGCAGGAGGCCGATGGGCTATGCGATATCACCATCCGGCTGGCAGCTGGCCTCGTGCTCACCCTCTCAACGATATGCGAGGGGCTGAGGCGGGGCATCATCAGCCCGGAGAGCGCCGAGTGCATTTGGGAGGGCGCCAAGAAAGAGCTCTCCCGCTTGTTGGCCGAGAGGGCAGAGGCCCTGATCGAGAGGGGCCACGGGGTCCTTAGGGGCTGTATCGAGCGCTACCCGCCCCGGTCAGGCTCCTCCCAGCCCGTCCAAGATGGCCAGTAGGTCCACCCTCAGCTCGGCCGCCGACTGGTAGCGCTCTTCCTTAGGCTTCCTGAGGGCTGTCAGGACCACTTCGTCCAGCTCCTCGGGCACCCCCGGCCTGAGCTTGCTGGGCGGCTCTGGCTCATGGGCGAGGACACGGCCTATCACCTCAGCCTCCGTGGCGGCCTCGGCCATGAAGGGATTATGGCCCGTTAGGGCCTCGTAGAGCACCACGCCGAGCTGCCAGATGTCGGTGCGCCAGTCCGGCTTGCCCATCTTGTCCGGGAGCAGCTGCTCTGGGGCCAGGTATGGCAAAGTGCCCACAGCGGCCCTTAGGTCCCTGGAGCTAGAGGACGCCATCATGATCTTGGCCAAGCCCAGATCGGCCAGCTTGGGCACTCCATCGGCCGTGAAGAGCACGTTGCCGGGCTTGATATCCCTATGAACGATGCCATAGTGATGTATGTAGTCTAACGCATCGGCAAGCTGTATGGCCATCAGCACGGCCTCCCTGATCGGCAGGCCCTTCGGGTAGTGCTGATCTAGGATGGCCCTGAGGGAGCCACCCTCCATGAGCTCCATGGCCATCCAGATGAAGGGGCCGGTGCCGTAAGCTAGGACGGCCACTATGTTGGGGTGCTTGAGTTTGGCCGAGAGCTCGGCCTCACGCAGGATGGCCTCCTGCTCCTCACGCTCTAAGGTCCTCCAGGGCTGGGCCAGCAGGGGCAGCTTGACGGCCACCTCACGGCCCTTGAGGGTGGCCAGGTATACCTCGGCCATGCCGCCTGAGCCTATGAAAGCCTTTATCACGGGCACCTCCGGGCCACCGTAGAGGGGCCTGCTGAGCTGGAGTTGGAAGCCCTCCCGCAGGGGCTTAGTTTCTATACCGGGCAGCTTGATGGCTAGGGGACGCCTTACGAGCCTCTTGCGCTTGGGCTTAAACACTACTCGTAATTCGACAGATAGTCGCTCTTTTCTGAGGGGCTCTTCGCTTTTTCTCAACAGCATGCTAATTTCTCTAATTATGTTTGTCATAATTTTTTCATATTTATACCGGAAGACTCTCAGCGTGTATACTCTTTGATAACGCCTCAAGACGATGAGCGGACGAGGATGAATAGGAATAACTATTTTTGGCTCATAGTCGATAGAGGGATCGGTAGTTATTAAAATGGCCCCTTTATACTTGTTGAGCAATTTATCACGGCCTTCGGCCAGCAGTATTTTGATGTCAAAACCTAACAGCTTTAACCTTTTCTTACCCCATTTTACGAAGTCCTTAAGATGTGGATCAAAGAGGAGCGGGGGGCTCGTAGTGATGTTGTTCGCATCCTGCCTCGGCACAGACGTCCTCACTCATCGCCCCCCTTATAGTGGACAAGGGCTATATTTATAAGGCTTGCGGTTTTTAGCCTTGACAGTCGTCCTATGTGCTCCTGATGCCGAGCATTTACTTGTCAGTCAGCCATCTTATATTTCCTAGCCTCTTCTGATGAGCAGCGGCCCCTATCTCCTCATACACTCGGCCCCCGGGGCCATGCTTATTACGAGCTCCTCAAGCTCCTTGAGCGCTCTCTCAAGCGCCCTCAGCTCGGGCGCAGAGACCACAAGCGTCAGGACTACCCTCCCCTCCGCCTTGGAGGCCACCATCCCGACCCTGAGCCCTCTCGCCTCGTGGATGGCCATCGTTACGCCCCTGCCGCCAGCCCTGGCGCTCCTCGGCCCCCAGCCCTCCCTCGCCAGGCCGAGCGCCAGCTTGGAGAGGGCCTCCTCGCTCGGCAGGAGGAACGACAGCGCTTGATACCTGTGCGCCGGCGTGGGCATAAGCTCATCCATGGCCCTGTAGATGAGCAGCCTGGCGTGATAATCGGCCACCACCTCCGCCGGGTAATCGAACTCCCGCACATCGAGCTCCACGGCCGGGACCTCGGCCAGGACCTCGGAAGGCCTCTCCTCGGGCGCTTGAACCGGAGCCGGGATTGGCTCAGGAGCCCTCTCCGGGGCGGGAGGCGGGGCCTCCTCGGGCAAGCCCACCTCGCTCACGCCAGCCTCAAGGCCTAGCGCTCTGGCGAGAGCTCTTATGGCCTCCAGCAGGTCTGGCGTCTCGGCTGGCTTGACGAGGGGTGTCCCTCCGCCATGGCTGCATAGTCTCTGCTTTATCTTGACGGTCCTCGGCTCCCCAAGGCCCAGAACGATGGCCTCCCCTGGCTCCAAGGCCCTCACGAAATCGGCCAGCTCACGGGGAAGCCCCTCCTCGAAGAGCCTTTTCAGGTCCGTGGGGTCCACGAGCTTGTGGATTATCTTCACCTCCGCCTGGGTGAGGATGGCCTTGCTTATCTCGGCTGGCCTCCTGACCGCTACCACGAAGCCTATGCCGTGGTGCCTGCCCGTGGCCGCCACCTCGTAGAACCAGTAGGCGGCCTTCTTCTGCGCCTCGGCTATCACGTCCAACTTTGGCAGACCCCTCTCGGGCGCTATCCTGTGGGCCTCATCCACTATTAGGACGCAGGGCCTCCTGTGCTCCTCCTCGGCCCCGTAGAAGGCCTCTAGGAAGTCGGCCAAGAAGGCCAGCTTCTCTGCCATGGTGGCCCTGGCCAGGTCGAGCACCACGCTGAGGCCGAGTTCCACGATCTTGTGGGCCAGCTCCCGGGCGTGCTCTGGCCTGAGGCCCCTTATATCAGCGTATTCCTGCTCCCCGAGGCTTGCGATGAGGACGGGGAAGCGCTCCCTGAGGGTGTAGTATTCGCCCATGAGGTCTATTATCACGAACGGTTGCCCGATCCTGGCCAGCTCCTCGGCTAGGACGCCGCAAGTATATGACTTCCCGCTCCCCCTCATGCCGAGGACGCTCATGCCACGATCTATCAGGTGCTTCTTCACGTCAAGCCTGAGTCCCTCGGCCAGCTCGACGCACAGCTCCTCGCTGGCGCTCTCACGGCTGACCCCCCCTGGCGTATCAGTCACTACATATCACCTCGAACCTCGTGTAGCCCAGCGTTATAACACTGCCATTCTCCAACGGGTAGGTGCCCTTCTGCACCACGGTCTCCACGACCTCATCCCCGATCTTATGGCCGATCCTAGTGTTGGTCTTCCTCTCCGTCAAGACCTTCAACACGGGCCTGCCGCCGGAGAACACCAACATGGCGTGGATGCCGCTCACGCAGCTATCTTGGACGCCGAGCTTCCTGACGATTCGCCCTTCCTCATCCTTGACGACCACGTCTAAGCCGCTGCGGCCGATGATCATGCCGTCTTGGGCGAGGACGATCCTCTTTCTGCCCCGCATGTCCCTGTAAGCGAGCCAGACTCTGGGTCTCCTCAGCGGGAGTTCGGGCGGGAGGAGCCCAAGCCCTCTCTCCTTCAGGATACTGAAAAGCTCCTCTAATCTCACGTTGATCACGTAAAATACCCTACGGACTTCCTCGCTCAGGGCGCTTACTTCATCCTCGATTACTTCTAGCCTTTTCTCTACGGAAATGAGGCCCGAGCGCTGTTCCCCAAGTTCCTCGCTTAGCTTCATGAAGTAAGCGATGATCTTTTCGTGAAAAACTCTCAAGCTCTCCTCCAGATCTTCCTTGGTCGGTAGCTCGCCCAGCCTCTCGTGAATGAGCTTGATGTTATTGAGGACTCGCTCAGCATAGCTCTTTAAAGCGGCAGACAGGCTAGTTTTGACGCCCTCGGCCAGAGGTCTGGCACGCTCCCTCTCGAAGCGCTCCAGCACATGCCCGATCAGCTTCTCCAGGGCCGCCCTGCCCTCCTCGCTTAGAACCCTTTGGATCGTGTAGGAGCAGCCACAGGCCGGGCACACGACCACCTGCCCCTCACGGACGGGGCCCGGGGACGGGCATCCGCATTCCGGGCAGAAGCCGTTCAGGACAGCAGTTCTCACATCGCCGAAGAGGGCCATGATATCCACTTGGGCCTCGGCCAAGGCCACCGCCCGGCCTCTCCTGATCCAGCTGATTTTATAAGCTTAAGAGGGTGAGGTCCCGAAGACTCAATAGAACCTATTGGAGAAACGCTTATAAATCATTTTAGAATAAAAGAGGAGGGAGAGCCTATATGAAAGGGGGGCTAGGGATCATTATGATGTCCCTAGCAATTCTCACAGCGCTCATAGACTATTATGCTCCTGTGACATCAATTCAAGTATGTATGGGTGAAGAAGTTTTAATTAATATACCTTCAAAGGATTCATTAAATGATTCCTTTCAAGATCCTAACGAGAGCGAGCCCTTTAATCTACGCTATTTAGAAGAGTTCCCACATGAGTTCATGCTCAAGCAGGAACAAATAACTCGGTGTGGAGAGGGGATAAAGCCTGAGCCTCTAACTCCAGGTCCTGAGGACTGGGTCATAACTGGTAATGAAACCCGAAGAGACGAGGTCATAATATTAATGGGGAACCTCATAGTGGAATCAGGAGGTAATCTTACTCTCATAAACGTCACGCTTTACATGAAATGCTATTATAATGGAGAACTTCAGATCCGTGTCAAATCCGGCGGTAGACTCAACATCCTGCGATCAACTATAGCAGCTTACGATCCAGAGCACAGATTTCTGTTTTACATCGAGAACGATTCTGTATTTAGGATGTACGATAGCGAGCTGCACGGATGCGGATACGACGATCTTCACCCGGGTTTATGGATAGGAACAGGAGACGCTATCATGAGGAACTGTACAATAACTGAGAACTGGTATGGTGTTTATTGCTACTCCTCTAAAGTCAACATGAGCGGCTGTGTTA
>NJEJ01000049.1 GCA_002255025.1 Candidatus Bathyarchaeota archaeon ex4484_135
GGCCAGCAGCTTGATGCGGGCCTCGAGGGGCAGCTTGAAGACGGGCATCAGGTCTATCTCGAGGGCGCAATTCGAGCCAGAGGCGAGCTCAGCTTCCGATCTATCAAAGTACCTCTCCTTAGGCTCCAAGGGGAACATGAGGAAGTCAACACGTCTGTCCCGGGCTGCCACGCGGGCTACCTCCTTGTTCTGGCACAGGACCCCTATGAACTCGAACTTACGCCTCAGCCTCCTGAGGGACGATAGCAACCTGGGCCTGTTCTCAGGGGCTAAGTCGACCCTGGTGGCGAGGTCAAGCCCTATCTCAGATGCGATTTCCTTGAGCCTCGAGAGCTCACGGGTCTTGAGGTCGGGGTCTAAGGGCACTGATACGACGTGAAAGCCCATCTTACGTGCCCTCCCCAAGAGAGCCCTGAACTCCTCTTCATCCTGGAAGGGGCAAGCCAGATGCACGTCGGCGAACTTCCTCAAGGCCCTGGCCTGCCCCCCTTTAACGCCTCCCTTATCTCATCGATCTTGGAACTCGAGAAAGAGACCTTTATCCAAATCGGGTCAGAGCTAGAGAGCTTGAGCTGACCCATGAAGGCCCACTGCTTGTCGAGCCTAATGTACAATGAGCCACCGCTCGTCCTCCTCTTGAGGTCCCTGAGGAGTTCCCACTTGTCCTCCTCGGGCAGACCCGATATTACGTGGTCGAAAACAGCCTGGGCGAGTTCCCTATCCCTTATCCTGGTCTTCACGAGCCTTATAGGGTTCCCGTAATGGCCTCTGAGCTCCTTGACCTTGAACTTCACCTTATCCCTGGCCCCAGGCGGCAGGATGGCCCTGGCGGCCTCCACGACCTTATCTAAGTCCTCCGTAGCGTGGGCTATCAGCTCTATCTCTATCTTGGTCACCGACGCCCTCATCTCCTGACATGAATCTGGCCTCAAGCCCTTATAGGCTTCACACGCTAGCTCGGGCGGACCAGCATGAGGGCCTACTACAAGGTGGTCAGGTGCCCGAAGTGCGGCTGGCTCCAGGTCACGTCGGCCGAGAAGGCGACCAGGTGCAAGAGATGTGGTTCCACCATAAGCCTGGAAGCCTCCAAGCCGTTGGCCGTGGCTGCGACGGCATTTGAGGCCAGGGAGAAGCTGCTGGCCCTGAAGGCTAAGCTTAAGAAGTCCGGGGGGAGCTCCATGGGCGATGAAGGAGATATGGCTTCCCTATGGGAAGGCTAAGGTCAAGGTAAAGGTCCCCGAGGACAACTTGTTAGGCATCATAGAGCCCAGGCACTTCGAGGGAGCACCTGACCCGGAGGCCGAGGTCAGGAGGGCCCTCTCGGAGCCCATAGGGACCGATGTCCTGTCCTCGATGGTCAAGCCGGGCGATAAGGTCGTCATAACGGCCGAGGACCACACCAGGCCATCGCCGTCGTGGCTCATGATACCGCCTCTCCTCGACGAGCTGAACAAGGCCGGCGTGAAGGACGAGGACACAACGGTCCTCTTCGCCTGCGGGACGCACAGGGCCGTAAGGCCAGATGAGGCCAAGAGGCTGCTCGGGCCTGAGGTCCTCAAGCGTGTCAGGGTGCTGAGCCACGACTGTAGGTCGCCCGACCACGTGTTCATAGGGGAGACGAGCTTCGGCAACAAGGTCAAGGTGGACAAGGTGTTCGCTGAAGCCGATGTGAGGATACTCACGGGTGATGTTGACCTCCACTACTACGCTGGCTATGGGGGCGGCCGCAAGAGCGTCCTGCCAGGCGTCTCGTCCCTCAGCACGATAAGGTTCAACCACGCCATGCTCCTGCACCCGAAGGCCAAGATGGGCGTCCTAGAGGGCAACCCCGTCCACGAGGACATGATGGAGGCAGCCGAGCTGGCCGATGTCGACTTCATACTGAACGTGGTCATGAACGCTGAGAACCAGGTCGTCAAGGCCTTCGCCGGTGACCTGAAGGATGCCTTCTTCAGGGGCGTGGAGCTCGTGGACCAGATATACAAGGTGCCCGTGGAGGAGAAAGCCGACATAGTAATCGTGAGCCCTGGTGGCCACCCGCACGACATAGACCTCTACCAGGCTTACAAGGGCATTCACACGGCCCTGGAGGCCGTCAAGGAAGGCGGCGTCGTCTTGGCCCTGGCCGATTGCCCGGAGGGGCACGGCCACAAGGTCTTCTTCGAGTGGATGACCAAGTTCAAGACCCTTGAGGAGATGGAAGAGGAGATTAAGAGGAACTTCGTCCTCGGAGGTCATAAGGCATACTACCTCATGAAGGCACTTGAGAAAGCCCACATAATACTCGTGTCCAGCATGCCGAGCGACATGGTGAGGGATATCTTCAGGCTCGAGCCAGCCCGTGATTGGCGGGAGGGGCTAGAGAAGGCCTTTGAGCTGGTCGGCCGCGACGCCTCGGTGCTCGTTATGACGCACGGCAACATCACCCTGCCCATCGTGGGCTCGTAAGGTTAATTTGGAAGTAGGTCGTAAGGCCGGGTGGGCCTGAGGAGTGGGAGGTCTTGGACTTCAAGTTAAGGGACTTCAGGCCCGAGGACCTCGAAAGGGTCATATTCATAAATAGGGCCTGCTTGCCCGAGAATTATTCGAGGGGTTTCTTCCTCAGCCTCCACAAGTCCTACCCGGACCTCTTCCTCGTGGCCGAGCGTGATGGCGAGGTAGTAGGCTACATAATGTGCCGTATAGAAGGCACCATCTGGCGTCCGAGGCTGAAGAGGGGGCACGTCATATCTATAGCCGTCTTGCCCGAGCACAGGCGTAAGGGCATAGCGACCGCACTCCTGAAGGAAGCACTTTCCCGCATGGCAGAGCGTTACGGTGCTTCCGAGTGCTACCTCGAGGTCCGGGTCAGCAACACGCCAGCCATAAGGCTCTACGAGAAGCTGGGCTTCAAGAAGACGGACGTAGTACCGCGTTATTACTTAGATGGCGAGGACGCCTACATCATGACGAAGGTCATGGCTCCTCAGTAGCCCTGGAGGATCTGTAGGAGGCCGCTATCGGGAGCAGGGCCAGACCCAGAGGCAGGGCGGACAGGAGGAGGGCCTCTTCCCGCCCTATGGCGTCCGCGACCAGGCCCCCGAAGAGGCCAAGCAGGACGCCCACGTTCTTGACGACCTCACAGCACCCGACGGCCTCGGCCCTCGTCTCCTCGCTCGACAGCTCGGCCGGGCTGAGCATGTAGCCCAGGTTGAAGAAGGGCCATATGGGCGTCAGCCACAGGACCACGAGGACGAGGGGGCTCCAGACTAGGCCGAAGACGGGGATGATTACCGCATAGGAAGCCACCGAGGCCAGCAGAGTCCTGAGGCCACCGAGCTTCTCTATGGCCTTCCTCCCCAGGGCCAGGGCCACAGCGGACATTACGGAGCTCACGCCCATCAGCACACCGACCTGTGTCTTGGAACGGCCCAGCACATCGTAGATCTTCATCCTCATCGGGGGGCCTGACCACTGGAGGCCAAACCAGCTCAGGAAGACGCCTGCCAACAGGAGGCCGAAGCCCTTCTTAGCCCTGAACCTGAAGGACAAAGAGCCCCTGATATAGGACCTCAGGGCTTCCTCCTTCTTGGGAAGCCCTTCTTCCTTGTAGAAGGCCAGCATAAGGGGGAAGAAAGCCAGCATCAGGGAGCAGAGGGCGAAGAGGCCAGGAGGGCCTAAGGCCCCTTCGGCAGGCCCCATCAGGCTTGCCCCAAGGGCCCAGCCCAGGGAGCCGACCAGGGCAAAGATGGTGGTCGCTCGCTCACGCTCGGGGTCGCTCGTCAGGGCAGCCACCAGGGAGGGGAAGGCTATGCCCCAAGAGAAGCTGGCCACGAGGTAGAGGGCCAGGAGGGCCCAAACGCTGCGGTTGTAAAGGGCCATAAAAGCCACCGGGACAACCGAGCCGGCAAAGCCCACAAGCATGAAGGGCTTCCTCCTTCCGTAGTAATCCGATAGGGCACCCCAGAGGCGGGAGGCCAGGTATGTGATGGCCGCCAGGGAGTCCATGAGCGATAACTGGAAGTAGACGGCCCCTATGTCGTAGAGCCTGAAGTTCAGGTAAGGCCAGCAGAGGCCCCACCCCACGTTCACCACGAAGTTCGACACTATCAACAGCTTCGTCCCTCGTCTCATGGCTTCCACTCTTTGACCTGTCCTCGGTGGGCAGCGGATAAAGCCTTGTTTAAAAGATCCGAGGCCGCGATCCAGTAGGGCGAGGTTGAAGTTCAGGAAGGTCCAGGAGGTAGGGAAAGGCACCCTGGTCATCTCGCTCCCAAAGGCATGGGCTAAGAAGGTCGGGGTCAAGAAGGGCTCCATACTGGCCGTCAGGGAGACGGTGAGCGGCCAACTGCTCATAGAGCCGTTCTGGGGCGAGGAGAAAGGCCCCTTGAGCATAACGATAGATTGCCGCGGCAAGAGCCCTGACCAGGTCGAATGGGCCCTGATCGGTGCCTACCTGATAGGCTACGATACCATGGTGGTCGTGGACGAGGAGATGAGGCCCGAGGTCAAGTCGGCCGTGAGGAAGGCCGTGAGGGGCCTGGCGGGCCTCGAGATAGTAGATGAGGACTCAAAGCGTATCGTCGTGGACTGCCTGGTCGACCCATCGGCCGTGGCCCCGAGGACCCTTTTGGCCAGGAAGAACGCCATAACCATAAGCATGCACTCGGACGCCCTTAAGGCCCTGATGGAGGGCGACGGGAAGTTGGCGGAAATGGTAGTCGACAGGGACGAGGAAGTCGACAGGCTCTACTTCCTGATGGTTAGGCTCCTCAGGACGGCCATAAGGGATATAAAGCTGGCCAACCGCTTCGGCCTGACGCCCGTGGATTGCCTGGACTACAGGATGGCTGCCAAGCTCGTGGAGTTCATAGGTGACCACGCGGTCGATATGGCCAGGCTGGCCTTAGAGGTGCCCTCAGGCCTGGACCTAAGCCCGCTGAGGGAGGGGCTCGAGGAAGCCAGGCGGTACCTGAGGGAGATGCAGGAATCAGCCGTCATGGCCTTCCTGTCCAAGAAAGGAGAACTTGTGGTCAAGGTGAAGGAAGAATTAAGAGCCGATATATCGGCTATTTTGGAGGACATCTTGAAGGAGGCCAGCAAGCTCGACCGGCTGTCTCGCACAGCCCTGTCAGCCGTCCACACCATAGAGGAGATCGTGAAGTGCTGCATCGACATAGCCGACCTGGTCATACCCGTCGGCATCGAGGTTGGCTAAGCGTTAAGGCCCTGGGCGACGAGGGAAGCCAGCCATGGAGAAGAAACTGAACGTGGAAGTCAAAGCCAGGATAGCCGACCTAGACAAGCTTAAGAAGAAGCTAGGCGAGTTGGGGGCAGAGGAGAAGGGCACCCTGAGGCAAACCGATACGTACTTCTCCGTGGGCAAGGGGAGGCTCAAGATAAGGGAGGTCGAGGGCCTCGGGGAGGCAGAACTCATATATTACGAACGGGAGGACAAGGCCAGCCCGAGGCCCTGTGAAGCCCTTATAGCCAGGATACCCCGCGGGGCCGTTGACGTGCTGAAGAAGGCATTACCCGTCAAGTCGGTCGTCAGGAAGGAGAGGTCCATCTTCGAGCTGGGCCCAATTGAGGTCCACTTGGATGACGTGGAGGGCTTAGGCACCTTCCTGGAGCTCGAGGTCAGGACGAGCCCTGGCATCGACGAGCACAAGGCCCTGGACATGGCGGTTGACCTCCTGGCCAAGCTGGGCATAGGCTCTGAGGACCTCGTGCCCTACTCCTACGGAGATTTGTTGGCCGAGAAGGGCAGCGGCATGAGGGTCCTATGGGCTCCATGGAGGATGGTATATATAACGAGGGCCCACGAGATGAAGGGCTGCCTCTTCTGCAGGCTCCACGAAGAGGAGAAGGACGAGGAGAACAAGGTCATATATAGGGGCCGTACGTGCTTCGTCGTCCTGAACGTATACCCGTACAACACGGGCCACGTCATGGTGGCACCTTACAGGCACGTGGCCTACCCGACGGACCTCACGGACGAGGAACTGCTTGACCTCTGGAAGACCGTGAACCTGGCCATAGGGGCCATTCAATTGGCCTACGGGCCCCAAGGCTTCAACATAGGCATAAACCTGGGCCGGGTGGCCGGTGCCGGCGTGGAAGACCACTTGCACGTCCACGTGGTCCCGAGGTGGCTGGGCGATACGAACTTCATGCCCGTCTTGGCCAGCACGAAGGTCATATCACAGCATATAGACGAGATGTACCGGGCCCTTAAGGATGCCTTCGCCAAGGCAGCGAGTGGCGAGGGCAATTAAATAAGCCCTCGGGGGATGAGTTCAGCCCGGTGCTCGGATTGGAGGGCCTGATGGCCAAGCTGAAGGGATACGCGGTCCTCGTGAACGAGGCCATAGAACGCCACATACCGAGGGCTTTCGACGAGCGTTACGTGAGCTGGGCCTGCGGGAAGCCGAGGTACGCTTACGATACTGAGGCCCTGACGGAGGCCATAGCAAAGCCCTTCTGGGACCTGCTCGACCGGGGAGGGAAACGCTGGAGGCCCTTCCTTATGCTCATCGTATACGAGGCCATATCGGGCCGTGATGCCCGGGAGGTCCTCGACTTCGCCATAATACCTGAGGTCATCCACAACGGCACCCTCATAGTTGACGATGTCGAGGACGACAGCGAGCTCAGGCGTGGGAAGCCCTGCATCCACCGCATCTACGGGGTCGACATAGCCATAAACACGGGGAACACCATGTACTACCTGCCCGTCATGGTTGTCCTCAGGTCGGACAAGCTGGACGAGCGGACGAAGCTCCGCATATACGAGATGTACGTCCAGGAGATGGTCAGGCTCAGCTTCGGCCAGGCCATGGACATAGCCTGGCACAGGGGGATAAGGGGGGCTGAGGTGACGGAGGAACAGTACCTCCAGATGTGTGCTTACAAGACGGGTACTCTGGCCCGTTTCGCGGCCAAGCTAGGTGCCATACTGGCCGGGGCCGAGGACTGGCAGGTCGAGAGCATAGGCCGTTTCGCCGAGGCCATAGGGGTGGCCTTCCAGATACAGGACGACATACT
>NJEJ01000050.1 GCA_002255025.1 Candidatus Bathyarchaeota archaeon ex4484_135
GAAGACTAGGTGGATGAGGGGGAGCAGGACCCACGGCTACGGAGCCCACGACAGGCACAGGGGACGAGGTAGCAGGCACTACCGCCGGGCCGGGAGGCATAAGCACCTCTGGACCTACGTGGTCAAGTACGAGCCAGACTACTTCGGGAAACATGGCTTCAAGCCCCCTAGGTCCAAGTTCCTTGAGATACACACCATAAACGTGGGACAGCTGGAGGAACTCGTGGACAAGCTGGAGGCAGAAGGCAAGCTCGAGGTCAAGGAAGGCCTGCCCTACGTGGACCTGGCTGCCCTTGGCTACGACAAGCTGCTGGGCCGTGGGTCCATATCTAGGCCCGTCTTGGTCAGGGTGAAGGCCTTCACGGAGCTGGCCGAGAAGAAGATATCCGAGGCAGGCGGCAAGATAATAACGGATTAGGCTGACCGGTGAAACTGACGTATCGCTCTCCCGGCCGCAGGGGGCTTAGGCCGACGTTCAGCTTAAATGAGCCTATGCCAATGGGTATATTCTGTGTCACGGGCTGGGGCAAGAGCTCCTTCGTCAGGTGCAAGGTCATACCGCTGCTGAGGGAGGCCGGTTACGGCGTCGTGGTATTCGATTGGAAGGGGGACGACTACGTGCCCTATGCTGACAGGCTGAAGGCCCGGGTCCTCAAGCTCCACGAGATAACGTACCTAGGGCCGGAGTCAGGTGCCACTTACATAATAAAGAAGGCCAGGAACTTCGGCTTCAGCTCGGGCTCGGCCCTCCTGAACAACCTCGAGGCCGTGTTGACCGAGGTCTTAGAGGACGCCTCCCAGGCCCGCATCGCGAGTTCCGAGGAGCTGAGGGCCTACATAGAATCCAAGGTCGAGAACAGGCTCCCGGGCGTGGTGGATAAGAAGTATCTGAGCCTATGCTTGGCCAGGTTCAGGGCCTACTTCAGGCGTCTAGACCCCAGGATCTTTGAACTCCTGATAGAGGCCGGCAAGAAGAAACCAAAAGAGGTCATAGAACTGGCCAAGGAGGAGGGCGTGGTCATAATCGACCTGAGCGGCTGGGAGCCAGAGGAGAAGCTGACGGCCTTCCTCACTCTGGCCGAGCATGTCTGGTACAAGATGAACGTGCTCAAGGAGCGGGTGGGCGTGGCCTTCGTCATAGATGAGGCCCCACAATACTGCCCTTACCAACCAAAGGGCCTCCAGGAGGAAACCACACGCATGATAGAGAGCCTCTGTGCCCTGGGCCGAAGCTACGGCCTGCCGATCGTGGTGATAAGCCAGGGCATGAGGGGCGATATAGGGATAAACGCCGCCGTCAGGAGGAACATAAACACCTGGTTCATAGGGAAGGTCCACCCGCTCGACAGGGAAGAAGCACAGAACATGCTGCCGGGCGTGGACATAGACTTCCTCCAGAGCCTCGAGGTCGGCCACTTCTACTTCTACGGCAATATGTGCCCATCGCCCGTCCCGCTCCTGATAAGGTTCAGCATAGAGGGGTGCTGAAAACATGGCCACGCCCGAGGAGGTCGAGGAGAGCGAGTGGCAAAAGCTGCCATCCCAGCTCCAGCACCAGTTCTATGAGCTGGCTGATGGAGAGGCCGATAAGCATGCTGCCCTGTTGAACAGGCTCAGGAAGAAATTCGAGTCCCTGAAGGCTCTCCTAGAACCCTACTTCAAGGAGGTCCCGAATGAGAGTTGGGAAGGCCTGAGGGTGGCCGTGGTGGACGGGAGCTTCTCGCCCGTGATGGATACGAGGCTCCTGGGCCGCTACGGCGTCTATTGTGCTGGCTACCACATCTATGAGGGTGCCGAGCTTGTGGACGAGGGCTCCTTCACTTCTGGCGTCGTCTTCAGGCCCAACGAGGAATACGGCCGTGTCTCTAGGGCCATAATAGCACTTCTGACGGCCCTTGAGGAACGCAGGATGGCCTTATCCTGTGCAAAGAGGAGCGATGTTGATTACGTCGTGGTGGATGGGAGTTTCTTCGGCTTCGTCAGGGATTGTATAGTGCTGAAGAGGAGCCAAGCTGAGGTAGAAGGCTTTGACTCGCCCTCCGAGCTCGTGAAGGCCCTGACTAACACAACTAAGGAGCTGCTGGACACCGGCAAGGCCGTAGGGGTTATAAAAAGGGTCAGGCTAAGGGCCATAGATGGCTGGCTCCTTGTCAGGAACGCCCGTGAGGTAGAAACCGCTCGGGATTATAAGTCCTGCCTCCAGAAGGCCTGCGAGGTCATGACGGGTGCCATAGACAAGGCCATATTGTCTATGATCATGACTCCCTCGACCTGGTTCTCCTACTCAGACCTCCTAGAAAACGAGCCAGCATGGGCTTACCGGTATTACTCGCACTTGGCCATGTGGTATCCCATGCGTGTGAGAGGGAACCAGAGGCCCCTAAAGGTATCGGCCGTCTTAGAGGAAGCCAAGAGGGGCCGTAAGAGGGGCCTTATAGAAGCCTTCGGTGAAGAGGTCTTCGAGCTGGTATCCGAGGGTCTCGAGAGGCACTACATTAAGGCCAATGAGGAGGCACCGGCCTGCTGCATAGAGGCCCCAAAGGGCATGGACCTCGGGCCTATCTTGGCCTACTGCACGGCCTTCTCAAACGAGGACACGGGCCACCCGTTCCCGCTGGACCTAATAGACGATGACGTGACGCTCCCGAGGTTATTCACCCGTGAGTTCGTGGAGGAAGTCGAGGCCAGGCTGCTCGAGAGAAGCGGGCTCGACCTAGAGGCCGTAAGGAGAATGTTCGCATACCTCAACCCGCAGAAGAAATGGAGGGCCTGAGGTTCAGGGCCCTGATAAAAAGAGCTCAGCCCTTGACGACAGCCAGCGGCACCATGCGTGCCACACGGGTGGCTATGCCCACCTTGTGCGAGACGAGGGCCACCTGGTCCACGTCCTTGTAGGCCGGGTCGTTCTCCTCCGCCAGGACACGGAGCGATGCACAGCGGACTGCTATGCCCCTACGCTCTAGGTGCCTCATGACATCTTGGCCCCTGAAACGCCTGACGGCTGCCCGACGGCTCATCATGCGGCCAGCACCGTGGGCCGTGCTGCCGAACGTTATCTCCATGGCCTTCTTCGTGCCCACGAGGACCCAGGAGCTGGTGCCCATGCTGCCGGGTATGAGGACGCACTGCCCGACAGCCCTGTGGTCCTTGGGTATCTCGGGGTGCCCGGGCGGGAAGGCACGGGTAGCACCCTTGCGGTGCACGAAGGCCTCGACACGCCTGCCATCGACCGTGTGTTCCTCTACCTTGACTATGTTGTGGGCCACATCGTAGCAGAGCCTCATCTCTAGATCTTCAGCGGATTGCTTGAACACCTGCTCGAAAGACTGCCTCACCCAGTGCATTATGGCGTGGCGGTTGCAGAAGGCGTAGTTGACGGCACAGGCCATGGCAGCGAAGTAGTCCTCGGCTTCCTTGCTCGTGCCGGGTGCACAGGCCAGCTCACGGTCCGGCAGCTTTATGCCGTACTTCCGGACCGCTCTCTCCATGACGCGGAGGTAATCGCTGCATATCTGGTGGCCGAAGCCCCTGGAGCCACAGTGTATCATGACCGTTACCTGCCCCTCGTGGGTTATGCCGAACACCTTGGCGACCCTCGGGTCGTATATCTTATCTACCTTCTGGACCTCTAGGAAGTGGTTCCCGCTGCCGAGGGTGCCTATCTGGGCCAGGCCCCTGTTCTTGGCCGTTGGGCTGACCTTGCTCGGATCAGCTCCCTCCATGCAGCCCTTCTCCTCGCAGTGCTCTATGTCCTCTGGCCAGCCGAACCCACGGTCAACCAGCCACTGGACGCCCTCGGTTACCATGTTGTCCAGGTCCCTGGGGCTCACCCTGAAGTCCTTACGCCTGCTGCCGAGGCCACAGGGCACGTTCCTGAAGAGCGTGTCCACGAGCTGCCTCAGGACGGGCCTTACGTCTTCCTCGCTAAGGTTGGTCGTTATGAGCCTGACGCCGCAGTTTATATCGTATCCAACGCCTCCCGGGCTTATGACGCCTTCATAACGGTCCGTGGCGGCCACACCGCCTATCGGGAAGCCATAACCCTCGTGGCCATCGGGGAGGACTATGGCGTGCTTGTAAATGCCCGGCAGGCAGGCCACGTTGGCGGCCTGCCAGAGCGTCCTATCCTGCTTCATCTTGGCCAGGAGGAATTCGTTAGCGAATATTATAGCTGGCACACGCATATCAGGCCTGTACTTCGGGATACGCCAGGTGAATTCATCTACCTTCTCTATCGGTATTCGCTCACTCAATTCCTCCACCTGCCAACTCTATAAAGACGCTCTATTTAAGCAGTTCCGCCCTTAGAGAAGGCTGGCAGGGCTTTCCCAAGGCTTATATCGTGTCTTCCTCAACCGTGCCTGGGAGAAGGAAATGGTAATGGTGGAGATAAGGATTCATGGCCGCGGCGGTCAGGGTGCCGTGACGGCCGCCCAGCTCATAGCTGAGGCCGCCTTCAGGGAAGGCAAGCACGTAGTGGCCTTCCCCTTCTTCGGTGCTGAGAGGAGGGGGGCACCTGTCAAGGCTTTCGCACGTATCTCCGATGAGCCAATATACGTCAGGAGCCAGGTATATGAGCCCGATATAGTGCTCGTCTTGGACCCGGCCCTGATTAAGATGGCCGACATAACGGAGGGCCTGAAGGAAGGGGGCATCCTGATTCTGAACACACGGGAGAAGCCGGACGAGCTCGGCTTCGAGAAATACAAGGTGGCCACGGTTGACGCTACCGGCATAGCCATAGAGCTGGGCCTCATAGTCGCTGGCTGGCCGGTCGTGAACACGCCCATGTGCGGTGCCTTCGTGGCTGCCACGGGCGAGGTGAGCCTCAAGACCATGCTTGACGTCATAAGGAACCGCTGGCCCGGGAAGGCTGGCGAGAAGAACGCTGAAGCAGCCAGGCTGGCCTACGAGAGGCTGGAGAAGAACTACTGAAGGTCCTCAGGCGGCCACCAGCTCTTCAGCCAGCTTCTCGCCTATGGACCTACAGGCCCTCAGGACCTCACGGGCATTCAGGGTCGTGAACTCGCCCTCCTGATAGAGCACACGGCCATCCACCATGGTCATGACCACGTCCGACCGGCTCGCACAGTAGACCAGGGTCGACACAGGATCATAAGTCGGTATTAAACCTTCCCGGAGCCTGACGACCGTTATATCGGCTTTCTTCCCCGGCTCAAGCGATCCCACGAAGTCCGATAGGCCTAAGGCCTCGGCACCGCCCAAAGTGGCCATGTATAGGACATCCTCGGCCCTCAGGACGGGTGCATCTGCCCTCGAGGCCCTCTGGAGGAATATGGCCGTCCTCATTTCCTCGAACATGTCGAGCACGTTGTTGCTGGCCGTGCTGTCCGTCCCGAGGCAAACCTTGACGCCGGCCTCCAGCATCTCGGGCACCCTGGCTATGCCGCTCCCCAGCTTGGCGTTGCTCTTTGGGCAGTGGGCCACGGGGGAGCCAGCCCGCCCTACGAGCCTTATGCCCTCGTCCGAGAGGTGAATGCAGTGGGCGAGGAGGACATCTGGCCCCAGCAGGCTCAGCTCCTCTAGGTAGAAAGCCGGTTTCTTCCCAGGGCTCTCAGCCAACTTCCAACCAACTTCCTTGAAGAGATCCGCCAGCCTACCCTTACCCTCGGCCAGGTAATCATATTCCTCCTTGGTCTCGGCCAAGTGTAGGCAGATGGGCAGGTTAAGCTCCCGAGCCTGCTCGGCCACTAGCTTGAGCAGCTCACGCGAGTTTGCATAAGGTGAGTGAGGCGATATCCCTATCCTGATGAAATCCGGGATTTCTTCCCTCAAGTCCTCTATGGCCTTTAGGGCCTTGTCTAAGGCCTCTCTCGGTTTGAGCTCTCCTTGGAAGACTTCCTTATAGACGACTCCTCTGAGGCCAGCCTCAGCCATGGCCCTTGGAGAGCCCTCATACAAGGTCGTGTCGGCCAGGCACGTTATGCCAGCTCTGATGGCCTCAAGACAGCCCAACCTGGCGGACCAGAGGAAGTCCTGCCTGCTCAACAGTTGGCTGGGCCATATTATGGCCGAGGCGAGCCAGGGGAACAAGGTCGAGTTGTCGTCCAGCCCCCTTAGGACCGTATAATCCAAGTGCGAGTGGGCGTCTACCAGGCCGGGCATTATTATGGCCTCCCCGAGGTCGAGGACTTCCTCACGGCCAGCTCCCGCCTTCACGGCCCGGTAGGGCCCAACGGCTTCTATCCTGTCCCCGACCACCAGGACGGCCCCATCCCTGATAGGAGGGGCCGAGACAGGGACCACCCACTCGGCCTTTATTATCAATTGAACTCACCTTGCCTGGACGGCCTGCACCCTGAGCCTGAGTCTCCTGAAGGTCAGGGATACGAGGTCCCTCAGGCTGGCCGAAAACAGGTTGATGCGTGATGCCTGCACTATGAGGCCGTAGGGATCTCTGATCAGCCTGTCGCTCACGGCCTCGACGGCTTCCATGCCCATGCTCACGAAGAAGGTGGCCAGCTTCCTCGCCATGGGGTTCTTCACATATCTGGCCAGCATCCCGAGGGCCCTCCTTGAGAATGTTAGGTCGTGGTCGAAGCACGTGGCGAGGAGCTCCCAGTGGAGGGGGCCGAAGGCCTCCTTGAGGTAGGCGAACCTCTCCCGCTCGAGCATGGACCTCCCCATGGGGACGAAGAGGAGCGGGAACAGCCAGCACCCGTAGCCCCTCAAGTCCTCGACGAGCTCCATGGTGCTCACGATGTCGTCCTCGGTCTCCCCGGGCAGGCCGAGTATCATGGTGTTGCACGGGAAGAGACCGTTATCGTTCATTATGCCCGTCCCCTCCACCACCAGCCAAGGCCAGTCCTCAGGCCTCCAGGGCCTCGGCTTGCCCGCCATGTAGCGTTTTATCAGCCTAGGGCTCCCCGTCTCGAGCCCGACCTGCGGGAACTCCGGTTCCACATCGTAATAGAAGGCGTGGGCCCAGTCCTCGAGGACATCACGGCCGTCAACCACGCTTGCGAAAGAGAGGTGGCAGAAGCC
>NJEJ01000002.1 GCA_002255025.1 Candidatus Bathyarchaeota archaeon ex4484_135
CTCAAGGTCGATTTGGTCAGGCCGGACGTGGAGTTCTTAGGCGTCCTGACGGAAGGCATGTTCTTCCTCGGCCTGAAGCTATCAGAGGTCGTAAGGCCCGGGTTCACGGACAGGAGGCCTTCTAAGAGGCCTTTCTTCCACCCCACGGCCATGATGCCGAAGCTCGCGAGGTGCATGGTCAATCTGGCCCGCTCAAGGCCTGGAGAACTCGTGCTCGACCCGTTCTGTGGGACGGGCAGCATATTGATAGAAGCTGGCCTCCTGGGCTGCCGCATCCTGGGCTCCGACATAAATGCCAAGATGGCCTTCGGCTGCCTCCTAAACCTCAGGTTCTTCGGCCTCGAGCCGGAGGGCGTGCTGACGGCAGATGCCCTGAGGCCGCCTTTCACTAGGGCCGACAGGGTCGTCACAGACCCGCCATACGGTCGCTCCTCCTCGACAGCTGGCTTAGAGGTCAGGGAAATCTACGAGGGCCTCTTGGCCCTGTTGCCCGAGCTGGTGGAGGAAGGCAAGATGGCCTGTATTGCCGCACCGAGCCAGCTCGGGATGGCCGATATGGCCTCTGAGGCAGGCTTAGAGCTCGTTGAAGCTCATTATTACTTCGTCCACTCCGGCCTGACACGTGAGCTAGCGGTCCTACAGGTTCCCTGAGGCCTGCTTAAGTACCTCCGTGTTGATTGTGATGGGCCATGAAACGCACGGGCCAGCCTCGGCTGGGCCTAATCGTGAACCCCATAGCTGGCATGGGAGGAGCCGTCGGCCTGAAGGGGACGGATGGCGAGGAAATCCTCAGGAGGGCCATAGAGCTAGGTGCTAAGCCCGTCGCACCCGGCAGGGCCAAGGAGTTCCTGAGGGCCTTCGAGCCCATGAAGAACAAGATCAAGCTCCTGGCCGGTGCTGGCCTCATGGGTGAAGTCGAGGCCTTGGAGTGCGGCTACAGGCCGGTTGTCTTCGGCCAGAAGAAGGAGAAAACGACAGCAGAGGACACTAAGGCCATAGCCAAGGCCATGGTCGAGTACGGGACCGACCTGCTCGTCTTCTGCGGCGGGGACGGGACGGCCAGGGATGTCATGGACGCCGTGGACCAGGAGGTGCCCGTCTTAGGCGTGCCGACGGGCGTCAAGATGCACAGTGCTGTCTTCGCTGTCAACCCGAGGGCAGCTGCCAGGGTGGCCATGGGCTTCCTGTCGGGCGAGCTGCCGGTCAGGGAGGCAGAGGTAATGGACGTGGATGAAGAGGCCTTCAGGTCCGGCCGTTTATCGGCCCACCTGTACGGCTACATGCTGGTCCCCTACGAGCCCGAATTGGTTCAGGATGTCAAGCTGGCCAGCCCCACCACGCCTGACGAGGAGGAGAACAAGTTGGCCATAGCAAGGCAAGTTGTCGAGGAAATGGAGCCGGGCGTGGTGTACATAATAGGGCCCGGGACCACTACGAAGCCCATAATGGAGCTCCTGGGCCTCGAGAAGACCCTCTTAGGCGTTGACGTGGTGTGCGATGGCAAGCTGTTGGCCAAGGACGCCAACGAGGCTAAGATATTAGAGCTGATAAAGGGCAGGAAGGCGAAGATAATAGTGACGCCCATAGGAGGGCAGGGCTTCATATTTGGACGGGGGAACCAACAGATAAGCCCGAAGGTCATAAGGGCTGTAGGACTCGACAACATAATCGTAGTGGCCACAAAGAGCAAGCTGAGGGGCCTCAGGGCCCTTAGGGTCGATACTGGCGACCCAGAACTCGACGAGGACCTTACGGGCTACATCCGCGTGGTAGCCGATTACGGCGAGGAGGTCGTCATGAAGATAGAGTGAACAACGTGCCCTGCGAGCCCTCTAAGCCCTGCTTTCGAGCCCCTCTATGTACTTGGCGTACTGCTCGGCGGTCATCAGGGCCTTCAGGTCCTTCTCCAGGGCCTCTTGGCTCACCGGCCTTATCTTGGCTATCCAGCCCTGGCCGTAAGGGTCCTGGTTAAGTAGCTCTGGCCTGTCAAACAGCTCCTCGTTGACCTCGATCACCTGGCCCGAGACGGGCGAGTATATCTCGCTCGTGGCCTTCACGCTGTCCACGCTGGCGAAGGCCTCCATCTGGCCTACTTCGGCCCCTACCTCCGGCAGCTCGACGTTCACGATCTCGTGCAGCTTCTTCTGGGCGTAATCCGTTATGCCCATGAGGACCGTCCCGTCCGGCAGCACCTTGGCCCACTCGTGCTCCCGCGTGTAGTATAGGCCCTCGGGGACCTCGTACTCGCCCACCTTCACGTCCCGGCCCTCCTCTTCCGGCCGTACTTGGCTGGGTCGTAAAAAGGTGGCTTGACCACCACTGCCCTGGCCCTGCGGGCCCTCAGGTCCACGAGGAGTTCCGTGCCCGGCTCGGACAGCTCAGGCCTGACATAGGCCATGGCTATCCCGCACTTAAGAAGGGGCGAGAAAGTACCGCTCGTCACCCAGCCCGCCTCATGGCCGTCCGCCCCCAGGATCTTGTAGCCGTGCCTCGGGACCCCTTTCTCCACTAGCTTCAGGCACACCAGCACCTTATCGGGACCCTTCTCGGCCTCCTTTAACAGGGCCTCGCGTCCTATGAAGCCTTCTTTCCCCAGGTCAACCGCGAAGGACAGGCCAGCCTCGAAAGGCGTTGTGTTCTCGTCCATGTCGGTCCCATAGAGCCTGTAGCCAGCCTCAAGCCTCAGGGTATCCCGGGCTCCCAGGCCGCAGGGCCTTATGCCGAAATCGCGTCCGGCCTCTAAGATGGCATTCCAGATTCTTAACGCCTTCTCGGGGCTCTCGACCGGAGCATCCCATATGTATATCTCGAAGCCGTCCTCACCCGTGTAGCCCATCCTGGCCACCATGACCTTGGTACCCGATATATGGGCCTCGGTGAAGCTATGCCACTTCAGGCCCGATACAGGCTTATCACATAAGAGTTCGATGACATCTTGGGCCTTTGGGCCCTGGACAGCCATCATGGCTACATCATCCGATAGGTCCTTTATGGCCACGTCCCGACCCTCAGCATGCTCGGCAAGCCACCTGAGGTCCTTGGACCTATTAGCCGCGTTCACGACCAACAGGAACGCATCACTCGACCTTCTGAGGACCACCACGTCATCTATTATGCCTCCCCGCTCGTCGCACATGAGGGAGTAAGAGGACCTGCCGGGCCTCAGGGAGCTGATGTCGCCCGTGAGGACGTAATTCAGGAAGGACTCGGCATCAGGGCCCTCGACGGCCACCCGGCCCATGTGGCTGACGTCGAACACGCCGACGGCCTCGCGGACAGCCATGTGCTCCGGTATTATGCCCTCGTACCAGAGGGGCATCTCGAAGCCAGCGAACTCACCCATCCTGGCCTTTCCAAGGTGGAAAGAATAGAAATGGGTTCTCTTCAGCCCGGGAGACAATTACTTAGACCTCCTCGACTTTTTTAAGGGCATTATCTCGACCTTCACGGGCACCACGGACAGCTTATGGCCACACTTAGGGCACCTCTCGTCCTCAAACATCTGTATTATCTCGTCCGGTGGCTTCAGGTCTTCTTCTTCCTCAAAGAGAACGTATCCGCATTTAGAACAAACGACCTTCTGCGGCATACGGGCACCTAAAATGGCTTGGTCATGGGCCGTATAAGCCTTTTCACGTGCCATAACCTGGTCAGCAAGTGGGGCCCAGGCCATTAGGCCTTAGGTGGCCGAAATCACCCTCTCTGAGGCCCCTTTAAGGCCGTTATAAGGGGCTTTCCCGCCAGCTCGGGAGACCGTCGTTTCATCATCCTTCAGTGCCGCCTGGGCTCCCCGCACGGCTGGCCTCGGGGGCCCCTACCGATCCTGATAACCTCAAGGGCCCTATATCGGTTTCGGATAGTTTCCTCGTGGGCCCTGACCCTTTCTCCGTAAGGCACATCAGGCTGGCCCACGAGTTCGGCCTTGGAGCGGCCGATTTAGACGGGCTGGAAATCATAGAACTCGTGGCCTAAATGACCTTCACGCTCGAGGCCTTGAAGGCCAGATAGACCTTAGAGCCAATCCTTATGCCAAACTCCTCTTTTGAGACGGGCGTTATTACGGACACAAGCTCTACGCCGGAGCCGACCTCGACTCTCAGCTCGAACACATGCCCCCTCGGCTCGATGCTCACCACCCGGCCCTCTAGCACGTTCCTGGCACTTGTCACGGGCCTCTGGACGGACACTAGGATGTCCTCGGCCCTGAGGCACATTATGGCGTCTCCCTCCCGTCCCTCGACGGACAGTATCTTGAGGCCGTCCACTTCCAACTCGTAGAGGCCGTTTAGCCTCCTGCAGCGGCACCTCAGGATGTTCTTGAAGCCCAAAAACTTGGCCACGAACTCGCTGGCAGGTTTCCTGAGCATTTCACGGGCATCGCCAGCCTGGACCAGGCGGCCAGAATCCATTATGGCCAGGTCGTCGGCCAGCTTGAGGGCCTCGAGCCTGTTATGCGTCACGTGTATGGCCGTCAGGCCCAGCTGGTCATGCAGGTCCTTGAGCTTCTCCGCCAAGCGGGCCCTGGAAGCCTCATCTACGTGTGCGAGGGGCTCGTCTAACAACAGCAGCTCTGGCCCGATGGCCAAGGCCCTGGCCAAGGCCACCTCTTTGGCCTCTCCTCCGCTGAGCTGCCCGGGCCTCCGGGGAGCCAGATGCTCTATCCCGACCAGTTCCAAAGCCCACTTGACCTTCTCCTCGAGCTCCCGGCCCCTCAGGCCCCTAGCCCTGAGGCCGAAGGCCACGTTCCCGTAGACCGTCATGTGCGGGAAGAGCATGGGCTCTTGGAACACGTATCCTATCCGCCTTTCCTCCGGGGGGAGGCGTGTTATATCCCGGCCATTGAGGAACACCCGGCCCTCGATGGGCCTTATCAGGCCTGCTATGGCGTTCAGGAGGGTGGTCTTCCCGGCCCCGTTAGGGCCCATGAGGACCATGTAGCGGCCATCCCTGACCTCCAAATCGACCCCCTTAAGCTCAAAAGAGCCGACCTTGACCCTCAGGCCCCTGACCTTAAGCACGGCGGGCACCCCCGTAAGGCCTCATGCCGAAGGCAGATGCCACGGCCAGGATGCAGGCCGTCAGCAAGATGAGCACGACTACCACGGGCTGGGAGCCCCTCAGGCCCGAGGTCAGGAACCTGCGGTAGACCAAGACGGGTGCTGTCTCCGGGTGGTAGGCTATCACGACCACGGCACCGAACTCGCTCAAGGCCCTGGCCCAGGCCATGAGGAAGCCAGCCAAGATGCCCTCTTTCGCGAGCGGGAGGCTGACCCAGAGGAAGGCCTTGGTCTTAGAGGCCCCTAAGCTCCTTGCGACCAGCTCCAGCTCGACCGGCACCTCGTCGAAGGCCGCCCTGGCCGAGAAGACGAGCAGGGGGGCACTCACGAACGTCTGGGCGACTATTATGCCGAGCGGTTTATCGAGCAGGAAGGGCATCACAGGCCTGAACGGGCTCTTGGGGCCGAAGAAGCTTAGGACCGCTATACCAGCCGCCGTGTGAGGCAGGAGGACCGGGATGGCTAAGACCGACTCCACTGCGGACCTCAGTTTGCCATCTGATCTAGACAGGGCGTAGGCGAGCGGGACGCCCAGGACAAGCGATATCAAGCCCGTCGCTGTGGCCGTCAAGAAGCTCATACCTATGGCGGACAGGACCTCCCGGTCGAGGAAGGCCCTGACCAAGTCGTGTGGACTACAGGAAAGCAGGATCGAGAAAACAGGGCCAGCTAGGGCCAGGAGGCCGAGGGCCGAGGCAGCGGCCACCGGCAGAGGGACCATCCCGGGCCTTCGGGCGTCAGCCCTCACGCTCATACTCCTCCCACTCCACCACGTAGGGCTTCAGCGGGTCTGGCACATTTTCATAGCCTATGGCGAGGCAGGGCCCCAGCGTGTTCTGGCCACAGGACCTTATTATGGAGGAGCCCTCGCTGCTCAGCACGAACTTCACGAACTCCAGGGCTAGGTCGGGGTGCTCTGCTACCTTCGGTATCGTTATGGCATACCTTATCGGCTCGCCATGCACTTCCCCGAGCCCCTCCACGTGGACGACGGCCTTAGCGTAGAAGTCAGCGTACTCCTCGTGCCCTAGGTCAATTTGGGGCGGAAGGTCCACGTACCTCAGGCCGTGCTGGACGGCCACCGACTTGTATAGGAAGGCGTAATCCAGCTGGCCGGCCTCGAGGAGCACGACCAAATCGTGGCTCTTTGGCCTCGTGGGCTCCGGGCTCTTCGCCAGCAGCTTGTCGTAGAGGCCCGGCTGACCGTAGTACATCTCGGCCAGCCTCCAGACCAAGAGGGCCCTGTAGCCACATGGGTCTTGGACCGGGTCAGAGCGGCCTATGGAGACGCCCTCTCGGCACAGTACCTCAGGCCAGTTGTCGGGTCCTATCTCGTCGGCATAATCGCTCTGGTTCGTGTAAGCTATGACCATCTCGTTCGTGGCGAATATTATGCACCAATCCGCTAAGTCGGGCCACATGAGCTTCAATATGGGCTTGTAATCGGCTAGGGCTAGGACATCGCACTTACGACCCAGGTCAGTTACCTGCCTGACAGCCGTCACGCTCCCGTAAGCCTCTAGCTGGACCCTGACGCCATACTTGGCCTCGAAGGCCTCGGCGAGCTTCTCCATGGGGACCGTTAAGCTGCCGGCGTGGAAGACCACTATGACAGGCCTCCTCCTGGCCTGGTAGAGCCAGTAGCCCAGCAAGGCCCCTACGACCACGAGGGCCATCATGATGGCTAACATCAGGCGGGTGTTTGGGTCCTTCATACCGTTGTGCATAGCCATGCACAACGGTTATAAGGTTTCGCCTTCCGAGGGTGCGGGCAAGTTTTATAAGGAGTCAAGCACCCGCCTTTCCAGACCGGAGGTCATGCCTATTGCTAAGGGCCAGCTCGATTGGCGGGCTCTTGAGCTGAAGTGGCAGAGACGCTGGGAAGAAGCTCGTATCTTCGAGGCCAATCCTGACCCAAACCGGCCCAAGTGCTTCGTGACGTTCCCCTACCCGTACATGAACGGCCTCCTGCACGTCGGCCACGCCTTCACGGCCACGAGGGTGGATGCGTATGCCAGGTACAAGCGTATGAAGGGCTTCAACGTCCTCTTCCCCTGGGCCTGGCACTGGACGGGTGCCACCATAGCTGGCCAGTGCGAACGCCTGAAGCGGAAGGACCCGGAGATGATAAGGATACTCACGCAGGCCGATAAGGTACCGCCCGAGGAACTCGATAGGCTGACCGATCCGGTCGAGATGGCCCGATACTTCACGGAGAGAGGCCGCAAGGCCGTGAGGAGGATGGGCTTCTCAGTAGACTGGCGTAGGGAGTTCTATACCACATCACAGCACCCTCACTACAACCGCTTCATAGAATGGCAGTACAAGAAGCTCCGCGAGCTCGGCTGCGTCGTGAGGGGGACGCACCCCGTGGTCTGGTGCCCGTCCTGCCAGAGCTTCGTGGGAGATCACGACCGACTTGAGGGCGAGGGCGTCAGGCCCGAGGAGTTCACGCTCATGAAGTTCAAGCTGGCTGGCTCGGACGCCTACCTCGTAGCCGCCACCTTCAGGCCTGAGACCATATACGGCGTGACGAACATGTGGCTCAACCCAGATGTCGAGTACGTGGAGGCCCGTGTTGACGGGGAGACCTGGATAATATCACCTCAGGCAGCCGAGAAGCTGGCCGACCAGGGCAGGTCCGTCCAGGTCCTCAGGTCCTTTAGGGGCTCAGAGCTCATGGGCAAGTCCTGCCTCAGCCCGATAGACGGCCGTGAGCTGCCCATCTTGCCCGGCTGGTTCGTGGACCCGGATTATGCCACGGGCGTCGTCTACAGCGTCCCGGCCCACGCACCTTACGACTACCTGGCCCTCAGGGACTTGAAACGCCAGCCCGAGAGGCTGGCACAGTTCGGCATAGACCCGGCCGTGCTGGACAAGATAGAGCCCATATCCATGATAGAGGTCGAGGGCTTCGGCGATTACCCGGCCATAGAGCTCGTGGAGCAGATGGGCGTCAAGGACCAGTATGACCCGAAGGCGGAGGAGGCCACGAAGATAATCTACAAGAAGGAGTTCCACGAGGGCATCCTTAAGCCCATCTGCGGCCCCTACGCGGGCCAGGTGGTCAGGGCTGTCAAGGCCAAGCTCATAGAGGACTTCAAGGCCAAGGGCATAGCGGACTCCATGTGGGAGCTCCCGGCCCGCGTGGTCTGCCGCTGCGGGACGAAGTGCCACGTCAAGCTGCTCCAGGACCAGTGGTTCCTGAAGTACTCGGACCCGGCATGGAAGGAGAAGGCCAGGGAATGCGTCGAACGCATGAAGATATACCCTGAGGCCGCTCGCTCCTGGTTCCTCGAGGTCATAGACTGGTACCTGGACTGGCCCTGTGCCCGCAAGATGGGCCTCGGGACCCCGCTGCCCTGGGACCCGGAGTGGCTGGTGGAAACGCTCAGCGACTCCACCATCTACATGGCCTTCTACACCATAATGAGGGCCATAAGGGCCTACAACATAAGGCCCGAGCAGCTTACGGAGGAAGTCCTAGATTACGTCTTCCTGGGCCGGGGCGACCCGGGTGAGATAGCGGGCCGTGTGGGCCTTGAGGAGCATGTCCTGAGGGAGATGCGTGAGGAATTCCTCTACTGGTACCCGGTCGACCTCAGGAACTCAGCCAAGGAGCTCGTGCCGAACCACCTGACGTTCTTCATATTCCACCACGTGGCCATCTGGCCTCCTGAGCTCTGGCCCAGGGCGGTAGGCGTGAACGGCATGGTGATGGTAGAGAAGAAGCCCATGTCCAAGAGGAGGGGCAATTTCGTGCCCGTAGAAGATGCCGTGGAGCTCTACGGTGCTGATGCAACCCGCTGTGCCCTCCTCCTCGGTGCAGAAGGCATGGACGACCCAGATTGGAGCGACGAGAACGCCAGGGCCGTGAAGGCAAACCTCGAGTCCTTCTACAACCTCGTCCTCGAGCTGGCCAAGGCCAGCGGCGGCGAGTTCGGAAGACCTGAGAGATGGCTCCTAAGCGTCCTCCAGGCCCGCATAAAGGCCGTCACGGAGGCCATGGAGGAGCTCAAGACCAGGACGGCCCTCTCCACGGCCTTCTACGAGGTCTGGAACGACCTGAGGTGGTACCTCAGGCGTAAGATGGGGAAGCCCCACGGGCCAACCGTCCGCCAGGCCGTGGAGACCTGGGTGAAGCTCATGGCCCCCTTCGCACCGCATATCTGCGAGGAGCTCTGGGAACGCCTCGGGAAGGAGGGCTTCGTCTCCCTGGCCAAGTGGCCCGAGCCCGACGAGGCCAAGATAGACCTGGAGGCCGAGGAAGGCGAGGAACTCGTCAAGGGCGTGTTAGAGGACCTGGGCGAGGTCATTAAGGTCCTGAAGGTTGAGAAGCCGAGGCGTGCCTGCCTCTACGTGGCCTCGTCCTGGAAGTGGAAGGCCTACCTGAGGGCACTCGAGGCCGCCCGGGAGGGCAGGCCCGACGTTGGGGCCATAATGAGGTCCCTCATGCAGGACCCAGAGCTCAAGGCCAGGGCCAAGGAGGCCGCATCACTCGTCAAGCAGCTCGTCAAGGACATAATGGACATATCACCCGAGGAGAGGGAACGCCGGCTTAAGCTGGGCCAGCTCGACGAACTGGCCGTCCTTAAGGAGGCATCTGCCTTCCTGGCCAAGGAGGTCGGGGCTGAGGAAGTCCTCGTCTTCAGGGAAGATGACCCGGACCGTTATGACCCGAAGGACAGGGCCAAGCTGGCTAGGCCGTACAGGCCAGCCATATACGTTGAGTAAGGCCTCCTCACCATAGCTGGGGAGGTTCAGAACGCCTGAGCTTGTCTAGGCCCTCCGACCTAAACCTCCAGAGGCCCTCAGCCCCGTCTTCTATGGCTATCCCTAAGGCCCCCATCAGCTTATCGCTCACAAGGAGCTCGTGCTCAATTGTGGATATGATGGCGTCAGCTACCACCCAGGGCGTCTCACGGTCCTCTACCACGACCTTGACGGCCAAGGCCCTTGGGCACACCCATATGGACGTGGGGCCGCCAGCGGTATCGTAAATGGCCTTGAGGGCCCCGCCGGGGGGAGGCCAGAGGCCCAGTTCCCTAGCGGCTCCCACGGGCAAGAGGAGCTGAGGGCTATCGGTCTCAAAACCGGTGTTGACGAGGGCTGAGGTCTCAATTGAGGCTCCTGTCTCACGGTTCTTCACGCACAGCTTTATCCTCACGGCCAACTGGTTCCTCACCTACCTTCCTGGCCCTTATGTGGCCTATCCTTGGCCTCCTCCTGGCTTTTATATGGCCTATCCTAGGTCTACGGCCTCCCCCCTGGCTCAAGCACTACACCACTTGTCTGTCTGAGGAGCTTGAGATAAATACTGCGGCCCCGCTAGTGCTTCAGCATCTTCTCCTCATACTTGTGCAGGTATTCGGCAGCCTCGCCCACGTCCATGAAGAGCTTGTCCACACGCCTCACGTCCTCAATTTCCACTACATCACGCTTGGCCACACGGGCGTTCTGGGCCGCCAGGCTGAGGAGCTGGACGGCATACCTGAGCGACGTCCGTGCCCCTATCTCAGTCAGCTCGTCGAGGGCTTCCTCGCCTATGTTTATGCCTTCTTCCCGGGCCCTTATCCGAAGTATCTCCTTTATGGTCTCGGCATCGTATTCCTCCGTCGTTATTATGACCGCTCTGTCTATCAGGTCGAGCGGGAAGCCAAATGGGCTCTCTATGTCCGTGCCCCTTATCCGGGCGAAGCCACGGTTCGTTGCCAAGATTATTATGGGCGAGAGCTCGCTCTCTAAGGCACGGCCTATGAAGCTGAAGGCCTCCAGGTCCAACATGTGGGCGTCATCTATGAATAGCACGCCCGGATGTATGAAGGCCCGCCCCTCGTCAACCATGCGTTTGACCTGCTCGTCCACCATGGCCCTGACCTCTGGGTCGATTTCCCGGCTCTCCTCTCCCAGGCCGAAGAGGAGCGAGAATAGGCCTCCACGCCTCCTCCTAGCATGTATCTCGTCAAGGTCGGCCAGCGTTAGCGTATAGACGAATTCCTTCTGCTTCTTCACTTTACCTGTTGGCCTCGGGACCCTCCTCCTGGCATCTATCTCGTAGAGCTTCGCTTTATCGCTATCGGCACATATGCCCAAGTTGACCACCCGGCCCGTCTCAGCATCTATTTGTATCACGCAGCCCTCCGTGACGCCGTAGGCTATTATCTGCTCGGCTATGTGGGAGCCAGCCTCAACAGTCCGCTCTTCCTCCGTGGTCCTGAGCCTTATCCTGACGCTCTCTGGGACCTTCTGGTATGGGTTGTAGGGGTGAGGCACCATGTTTATCTTCAGGTCGACTACCTCGCCCTCGTAAACCTCACGCATCTCGTGTATTTCCACGCCTATGCACTTCCTCATGGCCTCTATGAGGACCTCCGTCTTCTTCCTCTCAGCACTGTATATCTCGCTGGCACTGAGCTGCAGGAAGGGCACGTTAGGGCCTAGCTCCCTAGAGATGGCCACGGCCAGTGCCGTCTTGCCAGTTCCCGGCGGCCCGGCCAGTATTATGCACTTCCCGGCCAGCTTGCCCTGCTTTATCATCTCTACAACGAGGCCAGCGGCTTCCCTGGCCCTCTCCTGACCTACCATGCCATCTTTTACCCTCACGGCCCTGAGGTTCTCGTCGAGGCCGAGGCCCTTTATGTGAGTGTGAGCCCCGACCCGCTCAAAACTACGGGTACCAGGTAGCTCCCTTATCTCCGACACGGGGACCACCTGGCGGTTGGCCCTTGGGCCGGATGGTTATAAGAATTAACCATGCCCCCCGGCCCTCAGATGGGAAAGCTTATGAATTCTATCCGCCTTGGAGCCAGGGTGCAGGCTTGCTCGAGCCATCGCTGCTAAAGGCCCTTGAGGACGTAGTAGGGCCCGACAACATGACCACAGAGCCCGTGGAGCTGCTTTGCTACGCCCGAGATGCCTCTGAGAACTTCGGCAAGCCGGACGTGATCGTCTGGCCACGCACGACGGAGCAGGTGAGTGCCGTCCTGAAGCTGGCCAACGAATACAAGGTGCCCGTCACGCCGCGTGGGGCCGGGACCTGCTTGAGCGGTGGCCCCGTGCCAGCCAAGGGCGGCATACTCATGGTCATGACCAGGATGGACCGCATCTTGGACATAGATGTGGCCAACATGCTGGCCCTTGTGGAGCCTGGTGTCGTGTGGCAGGACCTGAACAACGCCCTCGAGCCCTATGGCCTCTTCCTGCCGCCGGACCCAGCCTCCGGGGCCGTCTGCACCATAGGCGGCTGCATAGCCGAGGACGCTGGCGGCATGAGGGCGGTGAAGTACGGGACCTTTAGGGACTGGGTCCAGGCCCTGGAGGTCGTCCTGCCCACGGGCGAGGTGATATGGACGGGCAGCAGGACCCGCAAGTGTGTGTCAGGCTACGACCTAGTCCACTTGTTCGTGGGCTCTGAGGGGACCCTTGGCGTCATCACGAAGGCCCTCTTACGCCTTTTCCCAAAGCCCAAATACGCCTTAGTCATGTCGGCCTTTGCCAAGGACCTAAGGGACGCTGGCCGTGCCGTCTTCTACGTCCTAACTAGGGGCCTGACGCCCTCCGCAGCCGAGATAATGGATAAGCACACCCTCAGGGCCGTCTCAGAGTTCACGGGAGCCGAGCTGCCGGATTGCGAGGCCATGCTGATATTCGAGTTCGACGGCTACACGCTGTCGGACGTTAGGGCGAGGCTGAGGGAGGCCAAGAAGCTGTGCGAGGCCACGAACCTGAAGGTCAGGGTGGCTGAGAGCGAGGCAGAGGCCTCAGAGATATGGGAGCTGAGGAGGGCCGCCTCGCCAGCCCTGGCCAGGCTGAGGCCCTCAAGCATCCACGAAGATGTCACGGTCCCCGTCAGCAAGTTGCCCGACATGCTGGAGAGGATAGGCAAGATATCGAGGGAGTTCGGCATGCTCATAGCCACCTTCGGCCACGCCGGCGATGGGAACCTCCACCCGGTCATATTGTTCGACGAGAGGGACCCCGAGGAGGCCAGGAGGGCCCGGCTGGCAGCCCGGGAGCTGGCTAAGGCAGCCTTAGAGCTGGGCGGCACCCTCACGGGCGAGCACGGCATAGGGCTTTCAAAGGCACCTTTCTTCACCCTCGAGCACTCGAGGACCGAGGTCGAGGTCATGAGGGCCATAAAGAAGGCCCTGGACCCGAACGGCATAATGAACCCGGGCAAGATATGGGAGGCCGGGCCATGAGGAAGGCCGTCAGCTTGCCCGAGGAAGTTCTCTCGGAGCTCTACAGGTGCTTCAGGTGCGGCCTCTGCCGATCGGCCTGCCCCACCTTCGCCGTGAAGGGCTCCGAGGGCTGGAACGCCAGGGGGCGCCTCATGATGGCCAGATACATGGCCGAGGGCCTCCTCGAGCCAGACGAGGCCTTCTCGGACAGGCTGTTCTCCTGCAACTCCTGTGGTGCCTGCGAGGTCGTATGCCCGGCTGGCGTGAAGGTGGCCGACGCCCTGAGGGCCGTGCGTGAGGCCCTCTTGGGGGCCGGTATCAGCCCGCCGGGCAAGGTGGCCGAGCTGGCCAAGGCCATCTTGGAGCACGGCAATCCCTGGTCGAAAGAGGTCGCCAGGAGGCCCACGGATGAGAAGAAGCCAATTTTGGTCTTCACGGGCTGCGTGGCCTCTGAGCTGGAGCCAGGCATAGTGAAGGCCGTGGAGAAGGTCCTCGAAGCCTCAGGCCTGTCTTACTCGGTCCTTGAAGGACCGTGCTGCGGCTTCCCCTTGTTCAAGATGGGCCTGAGAGAAGAGGCCAGGAGGGCCGCCGAGGCGCTGGCGGGCGAGCTGAAGGCCGCTGGGCCCAAGCTGGTCATAACTCCTTGCCCCGGCTGCACCGAGATGTTAGAGCGGTATTTCCCGGCCCTCACGGGCCTTAAGGTCCAGGTGGAGCATGCAACCGTGTTCTTCAGGAGGCTGCTGAGGGAAGGCAGGTTGGTCCTCAAGCGCAAGGTAGAGCTTAAGGCCGCTTACCACGACCCCTGCGTCCTCGCCCGCTCCCTCGGCATCTATGAGGCACCGAGGGAGCTCCTCTGGCAATCCGGCCTCGTGTTGGCCGAGATGGAGGCCAACAGGCAGATGACGGGCTGCTGCGGCTACGGCCAGCTGGGCTTCCTGACCTACCCGGACCTGGCCGAGGCCATGGCGAAAAGGCGGGTCGAGGAAGCCCTGAGGACGGGGGCCGACGTGCTCGTGACGGCCTGCCCGTCCTGCCTTCATGCCTTCTCTGAGGCGGTCAAGGAGGTGGCCCGTTCCCTGGCCGTATCGGACATAACTGAGGTCTTGGCCGAGCTCGTATAATCTCACATGCGCTAGACTTATATGTTCTCGGTGAGGGAACCCATAGGGGAAATTTAGTTGGCCGGAAGGATCAGCGAAGAATTGGCAAGGGCGGTATCCCACGTGCTCTCCGAACTCATAATCCAGGGCTCCATCAGAATTGAGGCCCTGAGTGATTATGATGCCATGGTGCAACATAGCCTACACGGATGGCTTCAATATGCCTTTATAAAAGCGGCAGACCAGCTGGGGCTCATAGCGGTCCCCGAGACAAAGATACCTTACGACCATCCTTTAAGCCCAAGTGCATTGGTCCCGTGCGCAGCAAAACGATGTAGGCACTCAAAGAGGGTTGACATAGGCTTCTTCAGGCCAGGCGGTAGATTATTGGGCATAGGGGAATGCTTCACACTAGATGAGTTTCACGGGAGTCTAAGCTCAGCCGAACTCTATAAGGAAGTAAGCAAGCATATAGCTGTTAAAAGGCCTTGGATCACGCCCAGGGATACTATATTACACTTGGTCAAATATGCGAAGCTTGGTTTCCGGCCCGATTTTGTCCTACTCTTAATCACCCTCCCTTATGATCTACGAGTCAAACACGCTAAATGGCCAGATCAACGCTTACTTATAGAAAAGGGCTCCGATTTCTTTCACAGGAAGTGGTTAGAATTAGTAGATGAGATAAGGAAGTTTGGAATCTCGGCTCATCTCATTCGGCTCAGCGATAAGGACATATGGCTTGATGGCGAGTTATCAATTGTTTTCTCCCGTGAGGGGCTAGAAGAACGTGTGAAACGCTGGTTATCTTTGGCCTCGTCCTTAATAATTAAGGCCTTCTCCGGGCCGCCTGAGAAAGGATGGAAATGGATAGGTGATAAATATGCGAGAAAGAAGCTCGGTCTATATTGATGGCATTGTAGACGTTAGTATCATAGTCCCGGCGTGTTTTGACAATCCCATAAGGGATAAAGCCCTTAGATTCCTTGAAGACGCATTAATACAGGAGATTAGGGTGAAGATACCTGTATCAGCCATCCTAGGCGCCTACCACATCACGACCAGATACCTCAGGGCTCCTAGGGAGCCCGTGGGACGAATACTTAAATCCATGTTGGAAACGTTCTCGCCCGCTTTCTTCTCCGATATATCGCCACGCTTAGCTATATCGGCACTAGAAGAGGCCACATCATTCAATATAGAATCGTGGGATGGCTACCTAATAGCCGTGGCTCGCCTCCACCGGACTAATACTATCTTCAGCTTAGATAGATCCCTTGAACGTGTCCCAGGCATCCGGGTGGTAATGCCCTTTACTGAGGAAGAAGTCGAGGAATACCACGATTTCATAACCGATCTCCTAAGGAAAAACGGCCAGGCCGAGGGTTAGGGCACGAGCCTGAACTTGTCCCTCGGGAAGAGGACTACCTCCCTTATGTTCTGCTTGCCCGTTATGACCATCATGAGCCTGGCCAAGCCTATGGCCCAGCCAGCGTGGGGCGGCATTCCGTAATCGAAGGTCTTGAGGTGGTGCTCGAAGTTGGCCGGGTTGAGGCCCTGCTCCCTCAGGCGCCTTATCAGCAGCTCCTTGTCGTTTATCCTCGTCCCGCCCGAGGCCAGCTCGAGCCAGCCGTGCATGAGGTCGAAGGCCTCGCACAGCTCGGGCCTGTCATCCCTGGGCTTTATGTAGAAGGGCTTGGAGGCCGTCGGCCAATCCGTTATGAAGTAGAAGCCAGGCTTCTTGGCCCCGAGGGCCCTTAGGGCCGGTGTCGGGAAGTCCTCGCCCCAGGGCACGTCGAAGCCCTCTGACCGGACGAGCTCGAGGGCCTCATCATAGGTCAGCCTCTCGAAGGGCACCTGGGGCACTTCCAGGTCCTCACGGCCCAGGAGGGCGAGCTCCTTACGGCAGTGCTCCTTAACGGCCTTGAACACGTGCCTTATGAGGCGCTCGAGCACTTCCATCACGTCCTCGGCATCTGTGAAGGCGGCTTCCACATCTATCATGACGAACTCGCTTAAGTGCCGGCGTGTGTGGGATTCCTCAGCCCTGAAGTAGGGGGCTATCTCGAAGACACGCTCGAAGCTGAGCGTCAGCTCCTCCTTGTAGAGCTGGGGGCTCTGGGCCAGGTAGGCTTCCTTATCGAAATACTTGACGGGGAAGAGGGCAGCACCGCCCTCCGTGGCCGTGGCGATTATCTTGGGCGTGAAGACCTCCACGAACCCTTCCTTGGACAGAAACTCCCTGACGGCCCTCAGGACCTCGTGCTGGATTATGAAGATGGCCCTCACTTCATCACGGGTCAGGTCGAGGACCCTGGCGTCCAACCGGACGTCCAGCTCGGCTGGCGTCCTGCCCGTCGGGTCTATGGGGAGCGGATACCTGGCCTTCGACAGGACCTCGACTTCCCTCGGTATGACCTCGAAGCCCCCTGGTGCCTCCGGGTGCGCCCTCACGACCCCCCTGACGGCCACGCAGTACTGCCTACCGAGGCCCGAGATGACCTCGTAGAGCTCCTCGCCCACCACCTTCTTTGGGGCTGTTATCTGGACCGTCCCCCTCCTGTCCTTGAGGACCATGAAGCATATCTTGCCTAGGTCCCTGATGTCCCTCACCCAGCCGGTCAGGACGACTTCCTGGCCGTCCATCTCGGGCCCCAGCTGGTCGGTATAGTGGGTCCTACGCCACTTACGCATCTGCAGCCCTCCTCGCCCGGCGGGCTCACCTCACGAACTCCACCCTGAGCGATAGGCCCCTCAGCTGCTTGGCCACTTCCGCGAGCTTCTTCACGTCGGCCCAGGGCCTTCTGCCCTTGAGGATGACCTTGGTCTCCACGCTGTCGTCCGGGAGCCAGACCTTGTTTATGGTCAGGAGGGTCGAGGGCCAGAAGAGCTGTTCTATGAAGGTCCTCTCGTCCACGCCACCCTCCATTATTTCCTCTAGGGCACTAAAGCCCTTAGACTCTAGCTCGAGCAACAACTTAGCTATCTCCATGTAAGATGGGCTTACCTCTCCTTTCTTGACCTTCTCCTCACACCTCGGGCACAGAACGCCAGTCCTCAAGCAGAAGTGACATAGTTCTGTCTTCAACCAGCCCCCTCCACGACCATGAGCGTGGGAGGCAGGGCTCTAATAAGCATGACGAGGAGGCTGAGGTTAAAGCCACAATCAGGCCGGGCAGGTTAAAGGAGGTCCGTCCTTCAGTAGGGCTTCTCCCACAGCTCTAAGGCCCTGCGGCGTTTCATCTCACGTTTCTTCCTGTGGAGGAACCTGTAGACGGTCGAGTGCATACGGCCCTCGATGAGCATCTGTATGGCTTCCTCAGCCACCTGGACCTGCTCCATGCCGCCTATTATGGCCACGGTGTGCCCGTAGACGCTGACGTAGGCACCCGTCAGCTCTTCTATGATACGTCTGGTCTTGCCCTCACGGCCTATTATACGGCCCTTCACGCGTACTATATCCGATTTCGAGCGGCCGAATATCTCCCTCAGGTCTATTATGCGGAGCATGGCGTCTTCCTCCCTCAGCAGCCTGAAGGCCCTCTCCGGCGAGAAGCCACGCCCTATGGCCAGGACGACATCTCGGGCTCTCAGCAAGTTCGAGGGGTCGGGGTTCCCTTCCTCAAGCGTTATCTCCACGTCGCCCGTCCGGCTGTCTATGGCCAGCCTGACGCCTAAGGCCTGTTCTATTTCCTTCTTCACGAACCCATTAGGCCCTATGAGAACGCCCACACGCTCCATCGGTATCCGCACGTGCAGGCTACTCGACATGGCCCCTCACCATCTTAAGGGCTTCCTCTAAGCTCGGGACGGGGACGCCCAGCTTGGAGAAATACCTGAGTATGTTCCTCAGGTCCCTCTCCAGGAAGAACTCGGCCATGGGGTGGTCCAGCGTGACGGCCTGTGATAGGTCGAACAGCACGGGCTCGTCTTCCCATATCATCACGTTGTACTCGCTCAGGTCCCCATGCACCAGCTCGGCCTCCTGGTAGAGCTTCCTGACGTATTCCATGAGCTTCCAGAAAACGCCCTCCGGATCGTCCAATTCGACTTCCTTTATCAGGGGGGCTGGTATGCCATCCTGTCCTATGAACTCCATGACGAGGACGTTCTTCTCTATATCGATTGGCTCGGGGACCCTCACGCTGGCGTCAAGGGCCCTCTTCAGGTTCCTGAACTCCTTCCTGGCCCAGGCGTAGACGAGGGCCCTCGTGCTCCGGCCCAGGAGGCCCTCGAACCTCGGGTCCCCCTCCATGTAGATCAGCCGGCCCTTCTTGAACTCGGCCGTGGAGGTCAGGTATATCTTTATGGCTATCTCACGGCCGTCCGGCATCTTGCCCCAGAAGAGCCG
>NJEJ01000003.1 GCA_002255025.1 Candidatus Bathyarchaeota archaeon ex4484_135
GTCGGGAACGCCTTCTCGGCCATGGAGTACATGCTTTCCGAGGGCATGGCACCGCTCATACCGTTCGCCATGTTCCTCCTGATAGGGGCCCTCTTCGGCCGCATTCTATGCGGCTGGGCTTGCCCGTTCGGACTCGTGCAGGACGTGCTCAGATATGCCAGGAGGAGGCCCTTCCAGGTGGCGGCCCACACCCACAGGTCGGCCGTGAAGCTGAAGTATTACATCCTGGGCCTGGTCATGCTTGTGAGCGGTACCCTGGCCCTCTCGCTGGCCTTGGGCACGGGCCAGAGGTACAAGGAGGCCCTGGGCCCTTATGCACCAGGCCCCTTCACGGCCCTCTCGCCAGCTGAAACGCTGTTCTCCTTCTTGCCCGGCTTGGTCGTGAAATTGCTCGAGATGGGCGAAGTGAACGTGAAGGACTTCATCACGGGCCTGCCCTGGATATTCTGGGCCAGGTTGGTCATAATGGTGGCCGTCCTGGTCATGGTGGCTTACATCCCGAGGGGCTGGTGCCGTTACCTCTGCCCCGTCGGGGCCATGATGGGCATCTTCAGCCGCTTCAGCCTGCTGGGCCTGAAGATCGACGTGGTGAAGTGCAACAAGTGCGGGGAGTGCGTGAGGGCCTGCCCCATGATGGTCAGGCTGCTGGAGCAGGACCCGGAGAAGATATCGGACCCGGAATGCATCTACTGCTTCAGGTGCGTGGCGGCCTGCCCGCAGGGTGCCGTAAAGCCCAGGTTCCCCTGAGGGCCCCTGCTGGTGATGGCCTATCGGCTGCCCCGCCTCGCTATCCTCATGGTGGCGTATGGCAGGGCCAGAACGGTCCCTGTTATGCCCAAGGCGAGGGAAAACGTCCTGCCCCTACCGAGGGGGACAAGCCTTACTTTCATGGTCATCGTTATCGAGACTGATGGGAAGCCAGAGCCCTCGTTCGCCACAGCTACTATAACACAGGCCCTCTCGTCAAAGCAGAAGGCTCTAACGAGCCTTCTGGTCGTTCTGGCGAGGATCTTGACGTCCTCCTGGGCCACGAAGGCCTTGAGGGTCGTCGTGTTAAGCTCGCTATACCATAGCTGAGCCAGCTTCTCCTCGGGACAGGCTATCACGTAGATGTGTGCTCCCTTCCCGGCCCAGATCTTCACCTCAAGTACGGTGTTCGGCCCCACACATCGGTAGTCCCACAGGACCTCGCCGGGCGGGAGCTCGCTGGCGGAAATGTGGGTCGTCTCGGTCGGCAGGACTATCACGGAGGCACATAGGACGGCCAGGGAGATCGCCATGGCCAACAAGCCGAACCTGGCCATCACGTAGGTTAAGCGACCTGCGGGCATCATACTGGCTCGAACCTCCTCAGGAAATATATGAGGGCCGCTACGTAGAAGGCGATCGCTATGGCATAGTTCCCGGACAGGTAGGCCACGCACTCCCACATGGTCGGTGCCCCGCCGCCCGGGCCCAGGGGGGTGCCACCTATGGCCAGGGAGTAGTGCCTCATCAGGGCGGCCAACGGGTTCAGCGTGTAATAGACGTGCCTAACGCCCTCCCAGCCCGTTATGTTTCCGATCATCAGGAGGATGGAGCTTATAACGTTGACGGCGAAGAGGAGGGCTATCCCTATGGCCAGGGAGGCACCGCCCCTCCTGACCGCTATGGCTGCCAAGAACATGAGGGACGCTGGCAGGAGGACATCTGCCACGAAGGCCAGGAGACCCAGGAGGAAGACATCCAAGTGCTTGAGGGCCAGGTCGGGGAAGAGCAGGCCCGTGAAGACGCATATAGAGAGGACGATGTAAGCGATGGGTATGAGGACGCCCGATATGAGCTTGACCAAGAAGAAACTGGCACGTCCCACCGGGTACGTCAGATAGGTCTGGACGAGCCCCTTCCTTATCTCGTTCGCCAGGCCGTAGGATATGTTCTTCAGTATGAGGATTATGGTTATGAAGCTTATCATGCTGGAGGAAAGGCTCATTATGATGAGGAGCCTTGCTTCCTCGGCCTCAAGGCCCATCGCGGCGTAGGCCACGGGCGAGAAGATGAGCGGGAAAAAGGCGTATAGGAAGGCCAATATCTCGGGTATCGGGAACCTGTAGGCTTCCTTCAGGTCCATGGCCAATATCTCCAGAGTGGGCCACCTACGCCCCACGGCCATCACCTCCCGAGCCTGCCCAGCACCACACGCCTGAAAAGGTCCTCTAGGCTGGCCACCCTGGACTCAAGGCCGTAGAACTCAAGACCAGCTTGCTCTGCCAGGGACCTCACGACCCCGTAGAACTCGTCCTCGTGGCCTTCCTCCACCTCGACCAACAGATCGCGGCCGGATATGTAGGCGTCCTTCACGTAAGACAGCTCGAGCACCTTAGGCCTGAGGACCATCGGGTCGCTCACGGAGACCCTGAAGGAACGCCCGAACTCCCTCATGAGCTCATCTAAGGTACCCGTCACGTGGACCCGGCCCTCGTGGATGAGGGCCACGGAATCGCAGATACGGCCCAGCTCAGGCAGTATGTGGGACGATATGACGAAGTCCACGCCCTCGTCCTTGTGCAGCCGGGCCACCAGGTCTATGACCTCAGAGCGTCCCAGCGGGTCCAAGTTGGCCATGGGCTCGTCTGCTATGACGAGTTCAGGCTCGTGGATGAGGGCCTGTGCTATGCACAGCCTCTGCTTCATGCCTGCCGACAGGGCGCCTATCTTCCTGTTCGCTGCATCAGCTAGGCCGACGAGCTCCAGGACCTCACGGGCCCTTTTGCTCGCCTCTGGAACGCCGTAAATTCGGGCCACGTGCTCTAAGAGTTCCAGGGCCCTTATGTGGCGTGGGAGCTCCATCTGCTCGTGGAGGACGCCTACACGGGCCTTCACGTCCGGGTTGTTCCAGGGGTCCTCGCCGAAAGAGGAGGCCAAGGCATATCCTTATCGTGGTCGTCTTACCAGCCCCGTTTGGGCCTATGAGGCCGAATATCCGGCCCCTTGGGACCTCTAGTGTCAGGCCGTTAAGGGCCACTACATCCTTGAAGCGTTTCACCAGCTCGATGCATTCTATTGCCTTCTCCAAGCGAGTACCCCCATTATCGCCCGAGCTTCAACAGGGGCCATGCTAAATAAGCCTTAACGGACCATTTGGTCGGGTGAGATCTTGGCCGCGAGGAAGCCGAAGGCCGTGGCCATGGCCGTGGCTGGCCTGGACCCATCGGGCGGAGCTGGCCTATCGGCCGACATAAGGGCCTTCACGGCCTTAGGCGTATACTGTGCCCCCGTCATATCGGCCATAACGGTCCAAGACACGAGAGGCGTTTATGCTGTGAGGCCCGTGGAAGCTGACCTCCTTAAGAGGCAGTTAGAAGCGGTCCTAGAGGACCTGAGGCCCTCCTGGGCTAAGGTGGGCGTCCTCTACTCGGCCGAGAACGTCAAGCTAGTGGCCGAACTCCTGCCCGAGAAAGGCGTGGAACTGGTCGTTGACCCCGTGCTAAGGGCTGGGACAGGAGGGCCCTTGCTCGAGCATGGTGCCCTCGAGGCCCTGAGGGACGAGCTGATCCCGAGGGCCTTTATCATAACGCCCAACGCCTGTGAGGCAGGCGAGCTAGCGGGCATCCAGGTCAGGTCGATTAAAGATGCCAAGAAGGCCGCCAGGGCCCTGGCCCTGTTAGGCCCTGAGGGCGTCGTGGTAAAGGGAGGGCACATAAGAGGTCTCATGGCAACCGACGTGCTCTACTATGAAGGACGTTTCTACGAGTTCAGGAGGCCAAGGTTTGATGTGGACGCCCACGGCTCTGGATGTGCTTTCTCTTCCTTCCTGACGGCCCTCCTGGCCCTGGGCGAGGACGTGCCTTCTGCTGTCGAGAAGGCCGGCGACCTGGCCTACGATGCCATTCGCTGGTCCATTAGCGTGGGCTCGGGCAGGCCTGTGGCAGAGCCATCAGCGAGGCTGCTCAGGGAGGCCGAGAGGTACGCGGTCCTGAGGGAGGTCGAGGAAGCCGTCGGGGCCTTCCTGTCTGAGCCTAAGGTAACCGATTTCATACCAGAGGTCGGGACGCAGATAGGTATGGCTATCTCCATGCCCTCAGGTCCTGAGGATGTGGCAGCCGTCGAGGGACGTATAGTAAGAGCCGGTGCTAGACCTGTAGCCGTCGGACCTGTGAGGTTCGGGGCCTCGAGCCATGTGGCACGCATCATACTGGCGGCCATGAGGTACGACCCGGGCATGAGGTCGGCCATGAACATGGCCTATAGGCCCGGGCTCCTTGAGGCCCTCAAGCGTATGGGCTTGACGGTAGCCTCCTTCGACAGGCCAAGGGAGCCGCCCGATGTGGCCATGACGGAGGGAGCTTCACTGCCCTGGGGAGTTGAAGAAGCCATCAAGGCCTGTGGAGGACGTGTCCCGGACGCCATATATGACCTGGGGGCCGTGGGCAAGGAGCCCATGATAAGGCTCTTGGGCAGGTCGGCCCGCGAGGTGGTCAAGAAGGCCCTCAGGGCCGTAAGGATGGCCTCGGGCTAAACATATATCAGTTCTCAGGGCCCTTTACCCGGCATGAAGGGCGTGGAAATGATTGGGGTAGGGCACAAGCCCGATGTCCTAAGGGTGGCCGTGGCCGAGGGCAAGATATTGCTCGGCCGTGAGGCCCTGAGGCGTATAAGGGAGGGGTCCGTCGAGAAGGGAGACCCGCTCTTGGCCGCCCAGCTGGCTGGCATACTGGCTGCCAAGAGGACGCCGGAGCTCATACCGCTATGCCACCCGATACCCATAACTAAGGTCGATATAGAACCGACGGTCGAGGAGGACGGCGTGAGGATTAAGGCCCGGGTCGAGGCCGTGGCCAAGACGGGCGTGGAGATGGAGGCCCTCACAGCCGTCTCGGTGGCCCTGCTGACTGTGTGGGACATGGTGAAGCAGTACGAGAAGGACGAGGCTGGCCAGTACCCTCATACGGCCATAACGGGCATAAGAGTGCTCAGCAAAATTAAGGGGCCGGTTCAGCCCTGAGCCGAGCTGTAAGGGCAGGCCTTGATACATATCCCGCATATCAACTCGCCTATCCCCGGCCTTCTGGCGAACTCCATGAGCTTCTCCAAGCAGGCTCTGTAATCGAAGACCTCATTACGGCTCCTCGGCTTGAGGTCAAAGCTGACGTCTCTTATGGCACCGGCCGGGCAGGCCTCCACGCAGGCCCGGCAGGGACCACATTTCGACCTCACGGGCTTGCCGACCTCTAGGGGCATGTCGGTCAAGACGGTCGCAAACCGGACTCTTGGGCCGTGGTCGGGCGTTATGACCAACAAGTTCTTTCCCATCCAGCCCAGGCCAGCCAAGACAGCCACGGCCTTATGCGATATCAGGCCCAGCTGACGCTCCCAATCGGCTATCCGCGAGGCCGGTACTGCTAAGGCCCTGTAACCCTTCGAGGAGCAGAAGGATGCTATCTCGCGGGCCGCCCGGTCCAGGAGGGCATTCGCCCGCCGGTAGCAGCGTGCGTAAGCCGGTGATGGCCCATCTGGCCCTATGGTCTCTATGACCTCGCGGGGCAGGACTACGCCTATGGAAATGGCCCTTGAGTATTTCTTGAGCAACCGCTTCGATATGCCGAACTCATCCTCGTAGGACGAGAGGTCAGCGAACCCAACTTTATCGGCACCTACCGCCCTGGCTAGGGCCTTTATCTCGTCCTCGTACAAGAGTGGCCCCGGGGACCTGTGGCCCTCACGCTTATAGATGTCCTCTCCTGCCTCGGGTGGGGGTGGTAGGCCCTCACCTTGAAAGGCAAGCCCAGGTACGTAGTGTGTGCTGCCTGGCCCTACATCAACTACGTGCCACACCTCGGGACCATCATACCGCTCCTGTCGGCCGACGTAGTGACCCGCTTCTTACGCATGAGAGGACATGATGTCGTCTTCGTCAGCGGCTCCGACGAGCACGGCACGCCAATAGAGGTCGAGGCCGTCAGGCAGGGCATAGAGCCCAAGGAGCTCACGGACCGCAATCACGAGTTAGTGGTCAGGCTGTTAAAGGAATGGGAGCTCTCCTTGGACAGCTACATAAGGACAGAGCACCCGGTCCACAAGGAGTTCATAAAACGCTTCTACAAGCGTGTCTACGCTAACGGATACGTCTTCGAGCGAGACGAGGAGCTGCCTTACTGTGAGAGCTGCGGCCGCTTCCTGCCTGACCGCTTCGTGGAGGGCACCTGCCCCTACTGCGGCTATGAAAGGGCCCGGGGAGACCAGTGCGAGGCCTGCGGGAGGCTGCTGGACCCGGCCAAGCTCGTGAACCTCAGATGTGTCATCTGTGGCTCTAGGCCCGTCATAAGGACCACGAGGCACTGGTTCCTCGACCTGACGAAGCTCCAAGAGGCCGTGGAAGAATACGTCCGCTCGAACGAGCGTTTCTCCGATACGGTCCGCTCGTTCAGCCTTAGGATGCTCGAGGAAGGCCTGAGGCCGCGTTCTATAACACGCGATACGAAATGGGGCATAGAGGCACCCTTCCCGGGTGCTGAGGGCAAGACCATATACTGCTGGTTTGAGGCCGTCTTGGGCTACATATCGGCCACCATAGCTTACTTCAGGTCCAAGGGCCAGCCGGACCGCTGGGAGGCCTTCTGGAAGGACCCGGAGGCCCGCTCGGTGTTCTTCATAGGCAAGGACAACATACCGTTCCATGCCATCCTCCTGCCAGCCCTCCTGCTGGCCTCCGGCGAGGGCTACAACTTGCCCTGGGACGTAGTGTCCAACGAGTTCTTGCTTTGGGAGGGAGAGAAGTTCTCGAAGAGCAGACGCGTGGGTATATGGATTGACGAAGCCCTCGAGCTGTTCCCGGCCGATTACTGGCGTTTCGTCTTAGTGGCCCTCAGGCCGGAGCTGAGGGACTCCAACTTCACTTGGGAGCAGTTCCTGGAGAAGGTCAACTCGGACTTAAACGACACGATAGGGAACTTCATACACAGGACCCTGACCTTCATATGGAGATACTTCAGCGGCCGCGTGCCCGAGCCCGGCCCCATGGGCCCGAGAGATGAAGAAGCCCTAAAGCTTCTCAAGGACGCGTTCGACCAGATAACGGACGAGCTGGAGAACTTCAGGCTGAAGTCGGCCCTGAGGTCCGTGGTCGAGCTGGCCAGGGAAGGGAACCGCTACCTGAACGAGCGTGAGCCCTGGAAGCTGGTGAAGGAAAGGCCGGATGAGGCCAGGACGGCCTTATACGTGGCTGCCCAGCTCGTGAAGGCCCTCTCGGTCCTCCTGGCCCCCTTCGTGCCCTCATCGGCCGACAGGCTCTGGTCCATGCTGGGCCTGGAGGGCTCCGTGCACGAGGCGTCCTGGGACGATGCCCTCAGGCCCTTGGAGCCAGGGCATGTTATAAGGAAGCCTGAGCCTCTGTTCCGCAAGGTCGAGAAGGGGCCTGAGGAGCTGAGGGCAGCTTTAGAAAGGCTGAGAGCTTGAGCGACGGCCTGAGGATAGATCTACACGTCCACACCTTCTACTCGGGCGATGCCATAACGAGCCCCAGGGAAGCAGTTTTATGGGCTAAAAAAGCCGGCCTCCACGGCCTGGCCATAACTGACCACGACACGCTGAAGGGGGCCCTTAAGGCCCACGAGATCGGCCGCAGGGAAGGCGTCTTGATCCTGCCGGGCATGGAGTTAGAGAGCAGGGGAGGCCACGTCTTGGCCTTGTGCCCGTTAGAGCCCGTCAGGCCCGGGAACAGCTTGGCCGAGACCGTGGAGACCGTGAGGGAAGCCGGAGGCCTGGCCATCCTAGCACACCCGTACCACCTGCTGGCCCCTCGGGCCTGGGACCTAGAGGGCCTGAGGGCCCTAGATGCCGTAGAGGTCCTGAACGCCAGCGACCCCCTGGCTGCCCTGAGCACGAGGCTCGCCATCAGGCTGGCCAGGGCCTTGGGCAAGCCCGAGACGGGCGGGAGCGATGCCCACTTCCCCGAGGCCATAGGAGCTGCCTACACTGTCGTGGAAGCAGACCCAGACCCGGACGAGGTTTTATCGGCCATAGAAAAGGGCCTGACGACGCCGAGCAGGAGGGCCTTGAATCCCATGGTCATCTTGAAGAAATGGGCCATACCTAATTACCTACGTTGATTCTGGCCTTCCTCCCTTTCTCTCCTGCCCCAGAACTCCTTGTTCAGCAGGTCCCTTATGGCCACCCTTATAGCTTCAGCACGGCTCGGGTAATAACGCTTCTCCACGAGCTCGTCCAGGGCCCTGAGGTACGACTCCGGCAGGTAGAGCGTTATCAGCTTCACGGCGGGCACCGGGCACGCAGGGCCTCAGGCCCCTTTTCAGGGGGCGTGTTAGGGAGGAGATAAGGGGAAAACAAGAGGGTGGTTAAGGCCGGGAGGAGGTAGGTACCTGCTTACACATGGCTCATTAAAAAGGGCTGGTGTCTTATGGATTCCTACGGCACGGTTTAAATCCGGCCCCTCGGGCCCTTAACGGAGTTGAGGGTCTACATAGAGAGCTACGGCTGTGCTATGAACATGGCCGATGGGCACCTCATGGCCGAGCTCCTGGCCGAAGCAGGCCACACCATCGTCGATAGGCCTGAAGAGGCGGACGTCATAATACTAAACACATGTACGGTCCGCTCGGATACGGAGAGGAGGATGGTAAGGCGCCTGAGGGAACTCATGTCCTACGGGAGACGCCTCGTCGTGGCTGGTTGCCTTGCCTCAGCCCAGCCCGGCCTGGTCTACAAGATATCGCGGGATATCTCGCTGCTCTCCGCGAGGGCCGTGGAAGCCGTCAGGGAGGTCGTGGAGGCCAACGGGCCAGTTTACGTCTTGGAGCCGAGGCCCAGGGAGAGATTGCCCAAGCTCCTCCACGGCATCAGCATAACCATACCGATCGCCGAGGGCTGCCTGGGCTCCTGTGCCTACTGCATCGTCCGGGTGGCCCGTGGGCCCCTTAGGTCCTACAGGCCCGAGGCCATAGTGAGGGCCGTGGAGGAAGCGGTCCGCAGGGGGGCCCGCGAGGTCAGGCTGACGGCCCAGGACACGGGCGTCTACGGCCTGGACATGGGGACCAACTTGGCCGAGCTCCTCAGGGCCGTCTGTGAGGTAGAGGGCCTCTTCATGGTGAGGGTGGGCATGATGAACCCAAATGCGGCCCTCCGCATCTTAGACGACCTTGTAGAGGCCTACAAGGACCCGAAGGTCTACAAGTTCCTCCACCTGCCCGTCCAGACGGGCGATGACAGGCTCCTGAAGGCCATGAGACGTAATTACACGGTGGAGGACTTCCTCACGGTCGTCGATGCCTTCAGGCGTGAGTTCCCGGACCTCATGCTCGCAACGGACATAATGGTCGGTTTACCGGGCGAGGACGAAGAAGCCTTCAGGAACACGCTAGAGCTGCTGAAGCGTGTCAGGCCGGATAAGGTCCACGTGGCCAGGTTCACGCCCAGGCCACATACGAAGGCAGCCTCCATGCCGGGGCAAATCCCGGAGCCCGAGAAGAAGCGTAGGTCCCGTATCGTGACGGCCCTGGTCTTAAAGATAGGCCTGGAGAAGAACAGGGCCCTCATAGGACGGCGTTTAGCCTGCCTGGTGGTCGGGAGGAGCGGAAGAGAAGGCCAATTGGAGGCCAGGGCCATGAATTACAAGCCGGTTTACTTCACGGGCCCTGAGGTCCTCGTAGGGGATTTCCTGGGGCTCGAGATAATCGATGCTGGCCCCTACTACCTAATCGGCCGTGCTTACTATTAAAGGAGCCCGCTCAAAGACAAGGGGTTCCTGCTATCCCGGGGCAGGCCGTTGAACAGCCCGACCGTCAGGCTCAGGCCTGGCCTTTCCTACGCTTCAGAACCTCTATCAGGGCTGGTATGATCTGGTAGAGGTCGCCCACCACGTAGTAGTCCGACACGGAGAGTATCGGTGCTTCCTCGTCCTTGTTTATGGCCACTATGACCTTTGAATCCCTTATGCCGGCCACGTGCTGTATGGCACCTGATATGCCGACGGCCACGTAAAGCTTGGGCTTCACCTTGCGGCCCGAGAGGCCAATCCACTCCGGGAACCAACCCCTGTCCTCCGCTATCGGCCTGGAGCAGCCGACAGCACCGCCGAGCAGCTTGGCCAGCTCCTCGAGCATGGCGAAGTCCTCACGCCTCTCAACCCCACGGCCGCCCGCCACTATGACCTCTGCTTCCTCAAGCCTGGGCCCCTTCAGCTCTTTCTCCTTGACCGACAGGAGCTTCAGCTTCGGCTCCGGGACCTCCAGGCTAACGGTCCTGACCTTGCCGTTCCTCTTGGTTGCTGGCCTCTCGAAGGCCCTCGGTGCCACCGCCAGGACACACGGCAGGGACGGGCACTCCTGCCTAGCGATGGCCCTGCCAGCGTAAACGGTCCTCTCGACCAGCAAGCGGCCGCCTTCGACCTTGATGGACGTGCAGCCGGTCATGCAGGGCACCTTCATCTTGGCCGAGAGCCTGGCAGCTACCTCACGGCCGAACCGGGTGGAAGCGATCAGGATTAGGTCGGCTCCCTCCGACCTGGCGACATCCTGTATGGCCGATGCGAAGACGGACGAGTCTGGCACCGAGAACTTCCCATCGGTGGCCAGCAGGACCTCATCAGCCCACTTAGCCAGCTCCTCGGCCCCCGAGGCAGCTTCAGGCCCACCGGCTAGCACCAGGGCCTTCAGGCTGGACCCGAAGGCCTCGGCCAGGCTTGAGCCCCCGCCGAGCAGCTCAAGCAAGAGGTCCTTCTTCTCCGACCAAGCCAGGACCGGCCCAGCCATCAGGACAACACCCCCTCTTCCTCCAGGGCCTTGAGGAGGTTCTCAGCTATTTCCTCAGGCGTCTCGCCCGCTATACGGACCTTTTTCCTCTCCATCGGGGGGACTATGACCTCTAGGAGGCCGTGGGCCCTCAGGGCCGATAGCTTCTCGGCCGATAGGCCCAAATCTTGGGCCCCGAGGACCTTTATCTCCTTCTTAGCGGCCTTCATTATGGCCATGAGGCTCGGTATCCTGGGCGTGTTTATCTCTCTCGTGACCGTCACGACGACCGGGAGAGGGACGGCCAGTTCTTCATAACGGTCCTCCAGGGCCCTCTCGACCAAGAGCTCGCCGTCCCGGACCTCTATCTTCCTCACGCAGCTCACGCAGGGCACGCCCAGCAGCTCGGCCAGCTTAGGCCCGACCTGACCGGAGAAGCTATCGAGGGAGACCTCACCACATATCACTAGATCGGCCCCGCCGGCCTTCTCTATGACCTTGGCCAGGACGGTGGTCGTCCCGAGCGTGTCAAGGTCCTTGAAGGCCTCATCGCAGGCCAGGTAGGCCTCGTCTATGCCCATGGCGAGGGCCTCCCTAAGGGCCATCTTGGCCCCCTCGGGCCCAATGGTGATGGCAAATGTCTTCCAGCCGAGCTTCTCCTTTATCTTCACGGCTTCTTCTATGGCATTCTTATCCAGGTCATTAGTCCTCATGGAAACGCCTTCTGTTATGAGCTTCCCTTCCCTATCGGCCTTCACCTGCTCCACGTCCGGTATGTACTTGACGCATACCGCTATGCTCGGCATCCCAGGCCCCCGCTGACATATGGCCCCGGATAAAAAGGATTACGGTTAAATCTGGGCCACGACATACCTCGGCCGATGTCGGTTAGGCCTTCCGTGTTGTTCGCATCGGTTGCCTCAAGGCTCCATTTAGACCGTGCGAGGGAGACATCCTTCAGGGCCTTCACGACCATGGAAGGCCTCGGCGTGAAGGTCATCGGTTCTCCCGGGCCCATCTTGACGGTAGAAGAACTATCTAAGGCTCTGTCGGAAGAAGCAGATCTTAAAATCGTGTTCGTGGCGAGCGGAGGGACATCAAGGATACTCAGGGAAGCACTAAAAGGCCATGAGGCATGGCTTTGGGCCCATCCTCATGATAATAGCCTGCCCTCAGCCCTAAGTGCCAGGGAAAAACTACGTTCTTCTGGCTCCTGGAAATGCGAGCTTGTCTTCTCAAGCCCGGACGAGGTTCCACGTAAGATAATGGCAGAGGTAAGGGTCCTTAATGCCTTGTGCAAGCTTAAGGAAGCTGAGGTAGTAGCCTTCTGCTCGGAGAAAAAAGCAGGAAAAATAGATACCGTCCTGTCGAGCTTGCTAGGCCCGTGGAAGCCTGAGATCAGGAGGTTTGACGTGGCCGATCTGCTAAAGGCCCTCGAGAAGGCCAGGCCTCTCTCCGTGAGCGAGGCCATCTCCATACTTAAGGGCCTTGACTCCGAGAGTCCTACGCCCGAGCTATCCCTGGGCTTCGCGAGAGGAGTCCAGATGGCCTTACTGATAGAAGAGCAATTCCTCAGCGGCCGTGAGAAGAGCATAGTGACCTTTGACTGTTTTGATGTCATAGAAGACCTCGGCATAACGCCCTGCGTGGCCATAAGCCTACTGCTTGAACATGGCATAACGGCTGTCTGTGAGGCAGACCCGGCCTCCATGGTCCTGATGGCCTTGTGCCATTATCTCTCAGGCGAGCCCCCCTGGATGGCCAATTTAGCGAGCTACGACCCGGCCTCTAACACGCTCACGCTGGCCCACTGCACGGCCTGCCCGTCCCTTTCCTCGGCCTGGCCCTACAGGGGCCACTTCATGGAGCATTTTGAGTCGGGAAAGCCTGCTGCCTTAGACATATGGTTGAGGAGGGGGCCCGTCGTCCTAGCCAGCCTCCAGCCCGGCAGGAAGAAGCTCGTCTTGGCCAGGGGCAAGGTCCTCGACTCGGGCATGGGGGAGGAAGGCATGTGCAGGACGCAGGCCCTGGTGGAACTCAAGGGCAATATAAGGGCCTTCATAGAGGAAACAGGCAATCACCACGTCCTGACTTACTCAGACATCTACGAGGAGCTGGCCAGGGCAGGCCGCAGGCTCGGCCTTGAAGTAGTGGCTTATTGAGGGCAAGCGACCCCTCAACACGCATGGTAAAAGTTTATTATCAAGGAGGCCCAGGGCCATGAGGCCGGAGGGATGAGGGGATGGCATATCTGGCAGGCACCCCGGTCTTGATACTCAAGGAGGGCTCGACGAGACGTAGGGGACGTGAGGCCCAGAGGAACAACATAATGGCTGCCCGCATAATAGCCGAGGTACTGAGGTCAACGCTTGGCCCCAGGGGCATGGACAAGATGCTCATAGACAGCTTAGGCGACATAACCATAACGAACGATGGTGCTACCATACTGGATGAGGTAGAGGTCGAGCACCCGGCCGCCAAGATGATGGTCGAGGTAGCCAAGGCACAGGACGACGAGGTCGGAGACGGCACTACCACAGCCGTTGTCCTGGCCGGCGAGCTCTTGAAGGAGGCCGAGGAACTCCTGCTCCAGAACATCCATCCGACCATAATAGTAAGCGGCTTCAGGAAGGCTGCCCAGAAGGCCCGTGAGATACTGCACGAGATAGGCAAGGACGTGGACTTGGATGACCGCGAGACCCTGAAGAAGATAGTCATGACCAGCATGGCCAGCAAGGCCGTTGGAGGTGCCAAGGAGCACCTGGCCGAGATAGCCATAGATGCCATAAAGCAGATAATCGAGAAGAGGGGCGATAAGCTGGTCGCGGACGTAGATCAAATACAGGTCGTGAAGAAGGAGGGCAAGAGCCTCCTCGACAGCCAGCTCGTGAAGGGCGTCATAATAGACAAAGAGGTCGTCCACCCAGGCATGCCCAAGCGTGTTGAGAACGCTAAGATAGCCCTCCTGAACTGCCCGCTCGAGATAGAGAAGACGGAGTTCGATGCCGAGATACGCATAAGGGCCCCCGAGCAGATGAAGGCCTTCCTCGACCAGGAGATGAAGATACTGAAGAGCATGGTGGAGAAGATAAAGAAGGCCGGTGCCAACGTGGTGTTCTGCCAGAAGGGCATAGATGACGTAGCCCAGCACTTCTTGGCCAAGGAAGGCATCTTGGCCGTGAGGCGTGTGAAGAAGTCCGATATGGAGAAGCTGGCCAGAGCCACGGGTGCTAGGATCGTGACGAACTTGGACGACCTTAAGCCTGAAGACCTTGGCGAGGCCGAGCTCGTTGAAGAACGCAAGATAGGCGAGGACAAGATGGTCTTCGTGGAAGGCTGCAAGGACCCGAAGAGCGTGGCCATACTCATAAGGGGCGGTCTCGAACGCATGGTCGACGAGGCCGAGAGAGCCATCCACGATGCCCTTTGTGTCCTGTCCGATATAGTGGAGTGCCCGAAGGTAGTTGGGGGCGGTGGTGCTGCTGAGGCTGAGCTGGCCAAGAGGCTGAGGCAGTATGCCACCGAGCTCGGCGGCCGTGCCCAGATGGCTGTTGAGGCCTTCGCTAACGCCCTGGAGATAATACCGAAGACCCTGGCCGAGAACGCTGGCCTCGACCCGGTGGACGTTATGGTAGCCCTCAGGCACGCACACGCCGAGCCCGGCAAGGAGGGCTGGGGCGTGGATGTGTTCGAGACGGACTCGAAGAAGGCCGTTAAGGACATGTTCGAACTCGGCGTGCTGGACCCGGTCAGGGTGAAGGAGCAGGCCATAAAGGCCGCGACCGAAGTAGCCTGTATGATACTGCGTATAGACGACGTCATAGCGGCCGGCAAGATGAAGGAGGAAGAGGAGAAGGAAGGCGGCGGAGAGGAGACAGAAGGGATCTCCGAGTTCTGAACGCCCAAGCACCCTCGAATACCTTTTATCTTGCTAACTGAGGCCAGGCCCATTTATGTACGTGTCGAACAAAACGCAAGAGTTATATGCCCCCTTCCCAGGCCCTACCCATGGGACCAGAGCTCCGGTGGTGTAGCCCGGAAGCATGGCGGCCTCTCGAGCCGCAGGTCCCGGGTTCAAATCCCGGCCGGAGCACCAATCTCCCATCTGCCCCCACACGACCTCTCCCAATATCCTTAGTTTAAAAATGACTTTGTGACTCTCAAAAACCGGCAAAGGGCATGTGTAGCTAAAAATCGCCTCTTCACCTAAGCAAATGCCAGAGAGCTAAGTCCGCATAAGGCCACTCCTCAGGGGTAAACATCTGCGGTGTTAAGTTAAATTGTCGTAACCGATCCACAAATGTTTGAGGTATGCTTATTATGCTAGCTGGAGGCATAGGATAACACCAGACCCGGTGAAGTTCGCAAATGAACCAAAAGGCAGTCTGTGGCCCAAAGCCAGGGCTTCCTAGTAATTGATTATAGAAATGCGCAATGTTACTGCTTAGATTTGGATCGGGGTGCCCCCGTCTTTTAGTTAGAACCTGGTAGTTAGTTGCAATTCTAATAGCTGATTCTAGCGCCAATCTTTCGTTACGGCCTAATGCCAGGTTCCTTATAAGGGTATTAAACGCACCTTGTTGGAGTTTCTGCTTAAGAAAGGCAAATAATGATTGTTTTGCCTTAGCGGCTCTGAATCGTAATTCATATAGTTTCCAGTTCGCGTAATCATCTCCAAGGTTTCCCGTAGTCAGAGAAACGAATACAAGGCATTCAAATGGGGACTCCCAGGTTATTTGTTTTGCCAACACTTCACCTAAAGTTACTAGAAGCTTCTTTAACAGAGACACGGGTACGTTCACTCTAGGGACCTGCGACATTATGCATCCCTCTGAAGATTCTCCTCATTAAACGATTTTAAGCCCCATCCGCTCACAGATGGTCCCCCAGAAGATGGTTTAGCAGCCGTTTATGAGCCCTGCGGCCTTAAGGCCTTCGATGAAGGAGGAGCTGGACGAGAAGGAATCGGAAATCCTAGGTATAATGTTCGGCGATGGCTCGGTCCGCCCGACCTTGAGGTCCCTCAAGATAGAGGTGTCAGGGCACAAGGTGGATGACAGAGATTACCTGCTGGGCCATGTAAGCGGCCTTTTCAGGGAGGTCTTCGGCCTCAAGATGCGGCCTTACTACAGGAGGAAGGAGAACTCCATGGTCATATATGCTTATTCTCAGCAGGTCGGGCTAGAACTTCACGAGTGGGGAATGCCCATAGGCTCTAAGGTGCGGGCCATCTTAGTCCCGAGGGTTTCCGTCAAGACCGTGCCGTTCATCAGAGGCCTCTTCGACACGGATGGCTGCATCTACAGGAAGTATGGCCCCTACGCACAGGTCCAGTTCAAGAGTGCCTCCAGGGATCTCATGAATTACGCCAGGGGGTTGTTAGTATCCTTGGGCTTCAGGCCGACTGCCGTAATCAAGGACGAGAGCCGCTTTAAGTTCTACATATGTCGTCAGGTGGAGGTCGTGAGGTTCATTAGGGTCATCAGGCCAGCTAACAAGAAGCACATGGAGCGTTTTAAGGCCGTACTAAAGGGCTTCTGAGGAAGCCGAAATCTTAAAATACCCTCCTTTAGCTCTCAAGCCCGCAGGAGACAGTTGGGAAAGGGGGCCGTGGCCCAGCCAGGAAGGGCGGCGGGCTCCAGAGCACTACGGGTTCGCTCGACCCGCTCGTGCGGGGATGAAGAAGCTCTGGAGCGGAGGAACCCGTAGGTCCGGGGTTCAAATCCCCGCGGCCCCACCAGGTCCGGGGTTCAAATCCCCGCGGCCCCACCACAGGTTTTTAATTCGGCCAGCCCATTTAGCTCGGGCCGCCGAGATGGCATGGATCAGCCTTATCCTGCTGTTCCTGCTGGGCCTCTCGGTCACTACGCTGGCCTCTATGGTGGGCCTGGCCGGCGGGACGGTGATCTCGCCCGTGCTTATAATGGGCTTTGGCCTCGAGCCGAGGTTCGCCATAGGGGCCACGGTGCTGTCCGTTTTCCTAGCCATTATATCGGCTTCTCTGGCCTACATGAGGGAGGGCAGGGTTGATTACAAGCTGGCTTTGCTCTTCGATGCCTTGGATGTGGCCGGCGTGGCTGTAGGTGCTTACGCCACGGTGGTCCTTAGGCCCGAGTTGTTGGCCCTGGCCCTTGGGGTCTTCTTGCTCTACTCGGGCCTCAGGAACATTAGGAGGGCCATCTGGGGTACCGGCTGGGATGGGCCTGTTACTGGAGTAGAGCGGGGGAGAACTCTCTGGACTGGACACATCATTGATAGGGAAGGCCGTTGCTTTACTTATGCCCTGGGGCCGAGGGAAGTAGTCTTGGCTGTCGTGGGGAGTTTCTTCAGCGGCCTTGTCTCGGGCATGTTGGGCCTCGGTGGCGGGCTGGTTGACCTGTCCCTGATGTTGATGGTAGGCATACCCTTTGAGGTCGCCGTTGCAACGGCCACGTTCGGCATGCTGCTCACTAGGGCGAGCTCCATAGCGGCCCACGCCATCTTGGGCAACATAAGGCCGGACGTGGCCATCCCCTTAGGCGTGGGGGCTTTCCTCGGGGGCCAGATAGGGCCGAGGTTATCGGGGCGTGTGAGCCCTAGGCTGTTAAAGGCCTGTCTCTCGTTCTTGGCCTTCTTCTTAGGCCTGGCCCTCCTCCTGCAGGCCCTTAGGGCCCTGTTCATCGTTAGGCCCTGGTGAGGGTGGCCTTCTTATCCTGGCCCTGGCCAGGGATCTCGGAGGCCCCTGGGATGGGAGAACTCCTCATGACGCCTGGGCCAGTCATGCTCTCCTCAAGGGTCATAAGGGCCCTCTCTAGGCAGGCCTGTAGCCACGTGAGCCAGGAGTTCGCGGAGGCTCTGTCCGAGACGAGAGATATGCTGAAGGAGGTCTTCAGGACGTCTCATGACGTCGTCATAGCCCCTGGCTCGAGCTCGCTGGGCCTCGAAATGGCCATAGCGAACTCCGTGAGGCCCGGTGATAAAGTCATAGTGGTCTCCTCGGGCTACTTCTCGGACAGGATCGCCGAGGTAGTCAGGCGGCACAGGGGCATCCCGGTCTTAGTGGGCGGGGACCCGAGGAAGGGCGTAAGCGTCGAGGCCGTTGAAGAGGTCCGCGACAAGCACCCGGATGCCGTGGCCCTGTGCGTCGTGCACGTGGAGACCTCGACGGGCGTGGTCAACTCGGTCGAGCGTATAGGCCGCCTGGCCCGGGAGGAAGGCCTGTTGCACATAGTAGATGCGGTCTCATCCGTGGGAGGCATGGATGTCAGGACGGACGAATGGGGCATAGATTACTGCGTGGCCGGTCCTCAAAAGGCCCTCGCGGCCCCACCTGGCCTGGCCCTCTTATCCGTGAGCCAGGAGGCACTTGATATGGCCAACTCCAGGCCTGAGGACCCGTTCACCTTCTACATGGACGTCAGGGGGTGGGTCAGGGCCATGAGGGACCCGTTCAAGCGTTACGTGACGCACGCGGTCCACCTGGTGTTCGCCCTGAAGGAGGCCTTGAGTGTAGTCCTTGAGGAGGGGCTGGAGAGGCGTTTCGAGAGGCATCGCCTCTTAGCTGAGGCCGTGCGGAGGGGCGTCAGGGCCTTAGGGCTCAAGCTGTTCCCTGAAGAAGGCCACGAAGCTGATACGCTCACGGCCATAGAAATGCCGGAGGGCATATCGAGCAGGGTGGTGGCCGAGCTGATGCTAGAGCGTGGCGTCAGGGTGGCACCTGGCTGGGGCGAATACGCTGAGCGTGTGTTGAGGATAGGGCACATGGGCAACATAGGAGCCGAGCACGTCCTAAGGACTCTCTCCTGCCTCGAGTCAGCCCTATCTGAGCTAGGCTTTGAGGCTGAGGGAGCCGTAAAGGAAGCTTCATCTTACCTCTCGGGATTCGACCAAGAGATATTGAAGCCGCCGGATGAGATACCGTGCTGAGGGGATATGCTTTGGTCGAAAAAGAAGTCCTCCGTTCTAAGTTCGTGGGCAGCCTCCTCGGGACGGCGGTAGGCGATTCCCTAGGAGCCGGTAGATGGCTCAGGTCTGCTGGCCGTGAGCTATCGCCTTTCTACACGGACGACACCCACATGACCATAGGCGTGGCTGAATCGCTGGTGGATAAGAAGGGCTTCGATAAGGACCACATGCTCGAGACCCTCGTGAGGAACTGGGAGCGTGAGCCTTGGAGGGGCTACGGCCCTGGCCCGCCCAGGATATTCGCGGCCTACAGGCGTGGCGAGGACCCATATGAGGTCGCGAGGAACCTCTACCCTGGCGGCTCCTACGGGAACGGAGCTGCCATGAGGGTCGCCCCAATAGCCTGCTTCTACTATGATGACTTAGACAGGTTAAAGGAGGTCGTTTATGAGGCGAGCAGCATAACACATGCCCATCCGCTTGGGAAGGAAGGGGCCTTCCTGCAGGCCTCGGCCATAGCCCTGGCCGTAAGGACCGAGCCGGGCCATCTGGACCCGTTTGATTTCGTTGAACAGCTCAGGGCCCTGATGGAGCATGACGTATATGTGAGGAAGCTAAATATCATAAGGCGTTTCCTGAGTTCACGACCAACTAAATCCCAAGTCATAAGGGAGCTGGGGAACTCGGTTGAGGCCTTCAACTCGGTCCCGACAGCCATATACGCCTTCCTGGCTCACGACCAATTCGAATCAGCTCTTAGGTACGCGGTCAGCTTAGGAGGTGATTCGGACACGATAAGTGCTATGACGGGGGCCATAGCTGGTGCTTATCACGGCCGGGAGGCCATACCGGACCGTTGGCTGGCCGAATTGGAGAACAAAGATTACATAGAACATTTGGCTGTGAGGTTATGGAAGATTAAGGTAAAATGTCTTTAGGCCTGGGAGGGGCCGTCAGGTAAGCCCTTCTTGGGTCAGTATCTCCCGCACTATGGATCTCTGGACGGCGAGCCTTATCTTCTTCGTCCTGCCGTACCGGCCCATGTTGACCAACTGGGCGTTCAACAGCCCCATCATATCTAGCTCGTTTATGATGCTGCTTATCCTCCTCTGCGTCAGAGGCGTCAGCCCCATCCGGCTGCAGATGGCCGAGTAGGCAGCGTATATCTCGCCAGTTATGACTGAGCTGACCTTCTTAGTCTTCTCGTAGACGGCCAGGAGGATTAGCTTGGCGTGGAGCGGGAGGCTCCTGATGGCCTCCACGATCCGGTCATATTCTATGCATTTGACGGCCTTCCTTACGTGTTCTACCTCGACCTTGCGGGCTCCCTCACGCTCGGCTATCTCCCCTGCCACACGGAGCAGGTCCAGTGCTCTACGGGCATCGCCATGCTCCTGGGCCGAGAGAGCTGCACAGAGCCCAATCACGGCTTCTGAAACGGCCCCATCAACGAAGGCTTCCCGGGCCCGGTCCCACAATATGTCCCTGAGCTGGGAGGCGTTGTAGGGCTTGAAGACCATTTCTTCCTCGCTGAGAGAGCTCAGGACCCTTGGATCTAGATGTTCCTTGAATGTGAGGTCGTTTGAGATACCTATTAGACATATCTTGGAGCCCTTCAGCTCTGGATTCAGGCGTGTCAGCTCGTACAACAAGGCATCGCCATGTGCCTTCACGAGTACGTCAACTTCATCGAGCATTATTATGAAGACGAACTCACGACCAATCAAGGCCTTCTTGAAACGCTCTAGGACTTCTGCCTTCGCAAGGCCCGTGAAAGGCACCTTGACGCCCAGGGCCTCGCACAGGGAGGCCAGGATGCGGTACTCCGTCCCGGCCATGCGGCAGTTGATGTAGCAGGCCACGACCGGTGCTCCTATCTGCCTTGCCTTGGCCGTGAGTTTGTCGAGCACGTACCTGGCAACTGCTGTCTTGCCAGTGCCGGTCTTACCGTATATGAAGACGTTAGAGCACTTCTGGCCCTTTAGGGCTGGTGCTAGTATGGATGCCAGAGTCCTGATTTCTTCCTCACGGTGCGGTAGCTTCTCCGGGACGTAATCGTGCCTTAGGACATCCCTGTTCTTGAATATAGTGTTCCCCTTCAAGAATTGGTCGAAAACCTCATCAACAGGGGACCTTACCTCAGGCTCGAGATCCTCGACACCCGCACCCCCCTGTTTCCACTGGAGAACCTGCGGCAATACTGAAACATCCATGGTTCCTTGGTTTTTGAACAAGGAACAGTCCCCTCCCTGCGTGCTAGGCTGCATGCCAGAGTTCTTAAGCAGTTTTGTCGAGTTTTCTCGACTACCAGCCGACCATATGACGCAGTTCTTCTCCACCTAAGCTCTGATGACTATGGCTTGGTCGAATGGTCCTCCAGTGGAAGCCGAGGGGTAGAGGGGGGCACGTACCGGCTTTAAGCGTGCATGTTGAGGAGGCAGGTCCTATTGTGAACCTGTTTTTAATCGGGTGTGGGATCCCCCCAACCCCTTCCCTTCCACTGGAGGAGGTCAATTCACTATTCGGCTGAGCTGATATTGGGGCCCTTGACTTCATGGTGAAGCCTGTGAAGACCAAAACACTGGAAAAATAAGTCCTTTGGTCGAATGGCCTTCTTTTCCAAGGCTCTAACTTCACAACCTTCACAGAAAGCCTTTAGAGCTTGTGAACCTGTCGAAGTAGTGAAGGGGCCGGCCCCATGCCGCCTAGGAAACTCAGGATAGAGGTCTACGACTGGGAAGGTACCAAGTACGTCTTGAGCGTGGAGGGCAGGCTCACGAGGGAGAAGATAGCCTTCCTCCTAGAGATGGTAGAGAGGATGGGTGCCGTGCCCGAGGAGGAACTGGTCCTCAGGCCTCTCCCAGCCGAGATGACGCTTTACGAGAAGCTACAGCTCGTCATAGAGCGTTACTTCTCGGGCACTTGGTTCACGACCAGGGACGTGAAGGAAGCATATGAACAGGAATTCGGTGAGCCCATAAAGCTCAGCACTGTCTCGACCTACCTGGCTAGGATGGCCGAGAGAGGCATGCTCGTGAGGGCTGGCCCAGCTTCGGCCAGACGTTATAGGCTCAGGGCTGAGGTAGCCCGGCCTCTACCTGGCCCGTACTGAAAGGACCTCAGAGGACATGTGAATTGGTCGAATACCCCATAACTAAGGCCTCCTAGGCCCCCTATATAGGCTCGGGCTCACGACCAATTACCTTCTGGCAGCTATTATAAGCCCGAGATAGCCGTTTGTGGTGCAGGGTGCTCAGGTTGACGCCAGCACACCCCTACATACCTAACTCGGCCGAGAGCTCCAAACGCAAGCTCGTGGATTTCCTAGGCATATCAGACCCAGAGGAACTCTACTCGGATGTGCCCGAGGTCGTGAAACTGGATAGGCCCCTTGAGGTCCTGGGCCCACTGCCCGAGCAAGAAATACTCAAGCGTATCAAGGAGAAGCTATCAAGCGTTAAAACGGCTTTAGACATGCCTGTTTTCCTAGGGGCAGGTTGTTGGCCCCATTACGTCCCGGCCGTGGTGGATTTCATATTAGCTCGGACGGAGTTCTACACGTCTTACACGCCCTACCAGCCGGAGATAAGCCAGGGGATGCTCCAGGCCCTCTGGGAATACCAGAGCATGGTATGTGAACTCACGGGCATGGAGGTAACTAACTGCTCCATGTACGATTGGGCTTCTGCCCTCGGGGAGGCAGCCCGCATGGCCGTCCGGATAACGGGCCGAAAACGCGTGCTCGTCCCGAAGATAATACACCCTGAGAGGCTCGAGGTCCTCAAGGCCTACACGGAGCCAGCGGGCATAACGGTCGAGCAGGTCCCCTACGAGCCCGAGACAGGCCAGATGGACTTAGAGGCCCTCAAGGCCAGGATGGGCTCAGATGTGGCAGCTGTCTACGTGGAGAACCCGTCATACCTGGGATTCATAGAGACGCGTGTGAAGGCCATAGGGGAGATAGCTCACGACCGAGGTGCCCTATACGTGGTCGGCGTTGACCCGATATCGCTCGGCATCCTCGAGGCACCAGGCAACTACGGGGCTGACATAGTGGTCGGGGAAGGGCAACCGCTCGGGAACCACATGAACTTCGGCGGCCCCCTCTTGGGCATACTGGCCTGTAGGGCCGAGAGGCGTTTCATATGGCAGATGCCTGGCCGCATAATAGGCCTGACGGTCGATTCCGAGGGCAGGAAGGCCTTCTGCATGGCTTTACAGGCCAGGGAGCAGCACATAAGGCGTGAGAGAGCCTCCAGCAACATATGCACGAACGAAGCCCTCTGTGCCGTGGCAGCTGCGGTCTACCTAGCCCTCCTGGGCCCAAAGGGCCTGAGGGAGCTCTGCGAGACCATAATCTACAGGTCCCATTATGCCATGAAACGCTTGAACGAGCTCCCGGGCGTAAAGGCCCCGTTGTTCAAGGCCCCCCACTTCAAGGAGTTCGTGGTCAACTACAACGGCACCGGCCTCACGGCCAAAGCCATCCACGAGGGCCTCTTAAAGGCCGGCATCCACGGCGGCAAGCTCTTAGCGGGCGAGTTCCCAGAGCTAGGCCAATCGGCCCTATACTGCATCACAGAGCTCCACACAAAGGAGGACATAGATCGGTTGGCCGAGGCCCTAAGGGGTCTTTTGGAGAGGTGATTGGTCGTGAGCCAGCCATCATTTAGACAGGCGAGGTGGGACGAACCCATAATCTTCGAGCTAGGGGCACCCGGGCGGAGGGGCCACATACCGCCGAGGCCCGAGCCAGAGGTCGTGGAAGCCGTCGGGCCCATAGAGGACCTGCTGCCCGAGGAGCTTGTCCGCAAGGAACCGCCCCGGTTGCCCGAGATGTCCGAGCCAGAAGTCGTGAGGCACTTCGTGAGGCTATCACAGATGAACTACTGCCCCGACGTAGGCCTCTACCCGCTCGGGAGCTGCACCATGAAGTACAACCCGAAGATATGCGACCTCGTGGCCAGCACGGACCAAGTAAGGTGGGCCCACCCTTATCAGGACGAGAGGACCGTCCAGGGCCTACTGGCCATCCTATATGAGCTGAAGAAGTGGTTGGCCGAGATAACGGGCACACACGAGGTCTCCCTCCTGCCAGCGGCCGGTGCCCACGGTGAGTTCCTGGGCTGCCTCATCATAAGGGCCTACCACAAGCGTAAGGGCCAGCTAGTCGAGAGGCGGGAGATGATAGTGCCTGATAGTGCTCACGGCACCAACCCAGCTAGTGCGGCCATGGCCGGCTTCAAGGTCATAACAATCCCCTCCGGCCCAGACGGCTGTGTTGACGTAGAGGCCCTGAAGGCAGCCGTCTCGAAGAGGACAGCTGGCCTTATGCTGACGAACCCGAACACCCTCGGCATCTTCGAGTCCAAGATAAAAGAGATAGCGGAGATAATACACGATGCAGGCGGCCTCCTATATTACGATGGAGCCAACTTGAACGCCATATTGGGCAAGTCGAGGCCGGGCGATATGGGCTTCGATATAGTGCACATAAACATCCATAAGACCTTCGGGACCCCACATGGCGGTGGGGGGCCTGGCTCAGGCCCGATAGGCGTCGTGGAAGAGCTAGAGCCCTTCCTGCCCGTCCCCAGGATAGAATACGATGGCGAACGCTACTGCCTGAACTGGGATAAGCCGCTGGCGGTGGCAAAGATAAGGGCCTTCTTGGGCAACGTGGCCGTCCTAGTGAGGGCCTACGCCTACATCTTGGCCCTGGGCCCCGAGGGCCTTAAGGAGGCGGCGGAGGTATCCGTCCTGAACTCCAACTACCTGCTGAAGAAGTTGGCATCCTTGGAGGGCATAGAGGTCCCCTACGGGCCAGACAGGCCCAGGAAGCACGAGTTCGTGGTAAGCCTCAAGCCCCTAGAGCGTTCCACGGGCGTCAGAGCCTTGAACGTGGCCAAGAGGCTGCTTGACCACGGCTACCACGCACCAACCATATACTTCCCACCCATAGTAGATGAGGCCTTCATGGTAGAGCCGACTGAGTCCTTCGGCGTAGAGGACCTAGATGGCTTCGCAGAGGCCATGCGGGCCATATTAGAAGAGGCTCGAGCGGAGCCCGAGAAGGTCCTTAAGGCCCCTTACAACACGGCCGTCGGCCGCGTGGACGAGGTAAGGGCATCGCACCCGAAGACCATGGTCCTGAGCTGGCGTATGCTGAAGGAGAGGGAAGGTTTATCAAGGGCGTAGCCGTCAAGTGGGCCCAGGGACGGAGCCCTTGAAGTTCCTCATCTATGGGTACGGCGACGTAGTTCAGAACCGGATGGAAAAAGCCCTAAAGAAGCTGGACATCAAATTCGCCATAGTTGAGGTAGACGAGGCTAAGATGGAGAAGGCCCGCCAGAAGGGCATAACCGCCTATAAATACGGTGAGGAAGACCCTTACATAAAACAGTTCAACGCCGTTATAATAGCGACGCCGCCTGACAGGCACTTTGAGCCCTTCAGGAAAGCTATCGACAACAGCGTGCCGGTCATGGTGGAGAAACCGTTAGCACATGACCTAGAAACAGCGAAGAAGATGAGAAATATGGCAGAGGGAAGACGCCTGGTCTGCATGGCGATAGACCACTATGTTCTCAAGTTCTTCGAGAACACATCAGCTAGGAAGGACCACCCCGTCTTCATATCTGACGATAGGGACCTAGGTCTCAAAGCCGTGGGGAAGGATATGCCTCCCATGCCCGATTATGGCTGGGTCAACAGGATCGTCAGGAACCTGGTCACGAGGTCCCTTGTCCTCATGCTCAGGAACCTCTTGAGCATGTTGAACGAGGAGATAATGGAACGTGGGATAAGGTACAGGGGTATTTTGCCCGGCGGTGGCTACGAGGACCTGTTGAGGAGAGCTCACCATGATTTAGAAGAACTCTACAACCTGAGGGCCATAAGATACCCAATATGGAGGATGACCATGCTCGATACCATAGATAGGTTAGGCGTGGACGAGCTCTACGAGAACCTTAAGGACAGGCTTGACGCGTTGGACAAATTCATAACGGTGGCCAGCCACAGGAGGCTCCAGCTCCTCTTCCTGATACTTACGCTCGTTACCATTTTCATATCTACTTCCGCCCTCATATTGCAGGAGATAGTGGAATCCCTTGTGGCAGCAGGCTTCCCGCTAGTCCTGGCCAGTTTTACGGCCTTCTTCCTGACGGCACTGGCCATAATTGTGATTTACTACGCTATCTATGCCCTCACGTCACGTATCAGGGTCCGCACCTGACGCGACCCTCAGGGGGATGGCTGTTGAAGGCCGATGTGGCCGTGATAGGTGCTGGCCCAGCCGGTTCATCAGCTACGGCTGTCTTGGCCCGCGAGGGCTTTGACGTCGTCTTATTGGAAGAACACGCTAGGCCTGGCGTACCGCAGCACTGTGCTGGCATGTTGACGAAGGAGGCCTGCCGTAGGTTGGGCATAAGGGTCCCGAGAGGAGTTGTTCAATCCGAGCCAAGTCATGTGGTTATCCATTACGGCTCTACGTCCTTTAAGGCTAGGTTAGATATGTATGTATTGGATAGGGCTTCATTCGACCAGTACATGGCCGAAACAGCCGTAGAAGCCGGTGCTGAACTCCTAACAGGCCATAAGGTGATTGGGATGCGTAGGTCCGGCCATGGCTGGCTTTTGAGCGTGAGAGGCGGTCCTGAGCTGGCATCTGAACTCGTTATAGGTGCTGATGGCTATAAGGCCCTTAGCCTTAGATGGGCTGGCCTTGAAAGGCCATCGGAAGTTGCTTCCTGCCTCCAGTACGAGCTTAAGCTAGATCGTGAGGTTGACCAGGACATAGTGGTCTGCTACTTCGGTTCCTCGGTAGCCCCGGGAGGATATGCTTGGGTGGTCCCAATAGGCAATAAAGCTGTCAGGGTGGGGTTGGGTGTCAGGAAGGCCTCAAAACCAGCCCGTTTTTACTTAGATGCCTTCGTAAAGAAAGAGTTCCCGAACTCTAAGATAGTGAAGCGGATGGCGGGCCTTGTCTCGACAAGCGGTCCCGTAGTCCCGAATTACACGGGAGCCTACCTGGCAGTTGGGGAAGCAGCTGGCCACGTAAACCCGCTGACAGGTGCCGGCATAGCTTCCTCCATGGTCTCTGGTCGAATAGCCGGCCTCATAGCCTCGAGGGCCTTGGAAGAAGGGGACTTCTCGGCCCTAAGGCTATCGGAACATTACACCACTTGGAGGTCCGTAGTAGGTCGTTATCACGAACTGGCCATGGAAGTCCGTAGGGCCCTCGAGTCCCTGACGAGCGAGGAACTCGCCTGCTTGGTCAAAGACATGTCGCGAGGAAGTAGCAAAAGCCGGCTTTCCCTCACGGCCTTAAGTCTGTTGGCGAGGAATCCCAAGTTCGTCAAGTTCTTGCTCAAGGTGAGGGAGCTTAAGGTAGCCTTATGCCTCTGAGGGCATGATTTCCTCTAGGGCCTTCCTCAGCTCTTCCTCGCTTAAGGTCCCATCGAGCACTTTATCTCCTATTCTCACGGCCGGAGCCTTCTTGACACCGGCCAGCTTGGCCTTGAGCTTCTCCCTCAGGGAGTTCATGTTTATCACCTCGAGTTCGAGCCCGTATTCGTCAGATAACCTCTTGGCGAGCTCAAGTAACTCCTCATCTTCGTAGGGCATGTAGCTCATAGAGCCCGTGACGGTCTTGTAGCCAGGCCAACAGGGATGGCTCACGCCGGGCTCGGGAGTGAAGGCCACGGTCTCCCTCCTCACGAATACCGTCATCTTTCTCCTACCGCTCCTCCCCGTCATGTTGGCGTGCCCTTCTGCCAGTTATCATGGGCGTTTTTAAGATTGTTGGTTAAGGCCCTTCCAAGCTTTTTAACCGGCCTCCTCTAATGCCCTCCGGTGCCTGCCGTGCCCAGCGAGCTAGGTGAATTGGAGAAAGCAGTTAGGGAAGCCGTGGGCAAGTTGTTAGACCCTGAAACAGGTCTGACGTTCGAGGAGATGGGCATAATAAAGGATGTGAAGGTCCAGGGCCGTTCTGTCGAGGTCGTCTACAGGCCGACGAGCCCGTTCTGCCCCATAGCCCTGAGGCTGGGCCTGGACATAAGGAGGGCCGTAGAAGCCATAGAGGGCGTTGAATCTGTCAAGGTGGTGTGCGTGGAGCACATGATGGCTGATGCGATAAACCGCGTGGTGAACAAGGAGCGGAAGGGCAAGAGATAAGTGTCACGCCCCAAAAGGCTCTATTGGGTGCCGATGAGGAATACCAAGCCATTGGAGCGATGATAGATACTGCCTGGGGTATCCGAGGCACCCTGCTGTCGTCAGGCCTCAGTTATCACTTGATCGCTTAAGGCTATCGCTTACGCGAGGCTCGTGAAGTCGAGTTCGAGGGCAGCCACGGGGTTCTCGAGGCCGAAGTTCACCAATACCTCCGGGTGTACCTCGCCCACTATCCCGATGGGCTCATCAGCCATCAGGACCTCGGCCACCCGGCCCGGTAGGAAGCTCGGGTGCTCTGTTTCCCGGACACGCCAATCCGATATGGCGAGGGCCTTCATGAGGGCGTCAAGGCAGCCCTTGATCTCCGCATAATTGGCCCTTGAGTGGGCCACGACGGCCGCCAGGTGAAGCTTACGCTCGGCCTTAGTCTCAGATCCCTCGGCCCTCAGGACCACATCGCCTACCTCGAAGAGCTTCTGCGGATATCGCTCCTTCACGTTCAGGGCCAGGTTGGCCATCAGGCCTGGTAAGAGTATTTCCCTCAACATGCTGTATTCGGCTGAGACGGGGTTAGCGAGCCTTATGGGCCTGCCGGGCTCAAGCCTCATGAGCTCATAGTGGACCCTCTCGTTCGTCAGGACGAAGTTCATGACCTCCGTGAAACCCATCCCTATCATTATGAGCCTCAGCCTGTCCGCCAGCTCGCTCACAGGATGCGGCTGGCCCGATTTGGGGCTCGGCGGCCTACGTGGCTCAAGCCTGAAATAGCCGTAACCCACGGCCACCTCCTCTACCAGGTCCACCTCATGCATTATGTCCGTCCTGTAGGGCGGGATAAGGACCTTAAGCAGCCCCGGCCCGATTGGTTCGGCGTCGAGCCTGCACTTCCTTAGGCATTCCACGGCTTCCTCGGCCGTCAAATCGAGTCCTATGAGCTTATTGGCATATTCGACCCTTAGGACGGCTTCCCTGGGCCTGAGGTCGGGCGTCCTGAGGGCCGTCCCGTCGGGATACCTGACCTCAACGGCTTCCACACGGCCTCCCATGTCGGCTAAGGCGGTCGTGAGGACCCTGAGGGCCTTCCTGACGGCCTCCAAGTCCGGCCCGGTTATATCTATGAACATGTCCTTCGTCCAAGGCCCTATCTTCGTCAGCTCGCTGTTTATTATGGGTGGGAAGGACATGACGCGTCCTCGGGCATCCATTATGACCGGGTAGACCTTGGCGTGTGCCAACAGGTGCCCGTAGGCCCTTCCTTTCTCGTGCTTCTCCAGGATTTCTCCGAGCGTCATCTCCTCCTCATCATCGAGGGGCACGAATGCTTTCTCATCTGGGCCAAAGGCATCATAATATACGGGCGTCTCCACAGCCCTTAGGTCGTGGAGGCCTATGGCCATCTTACGCCTGCCACGCCCTATGCCCCAGTGCAGGTCCTCCTGCATCTCTATTATCTCCTGTATGGCCTGCTCGTCCAACTCGAGGCCCCTGACGACGGCCCCGACCACGTAGGGTCTTACCTCGGCCACCCTGGGCCCGACTATTATCTCGACGGGCCCCTCACGGACCTCGTATTTCGGCAGGCCGACCTCAAGGCCCATGAGGCCCTTCAGGGCCCTTGCTATGCCCACCGGGCTGGAGAAGTCCATGCGGTTCGGATTGTACTCGACCTTCACGTAATCCGGCCTCACGTCCTCTATGTCCAAGCCTATCCAGGGCAGCCATTCGACCAGCTCATCGACCGTCAGGTCTTGGCCGAGGAGGGAGCAGAAGCGTTCCTTCTGGAGCGTTATCACGGGCATATCGGGACCCCCCTCAGCCAGCCCAGCTCGTTCCTATACAGGACCCTGATGTCCTTCACGCCCAGCTTCAGCATTACGAGCCTCTCAAGCCCGCCTCCCCAGGCTAGGACGGGGTGCTTCACGCCGAGGGGCCTCGTTACCTCGGGCCTGAATATGCCGGCACCGCAGAGCTCCACCCAGGCCCCCAACTCTGGCGAGTAGACCGTGCTCTGGACGGACGGCTCCGTGTAAGGGAAGTAGCTGGGCCAGAACTTGACCTTCTCGAAGCCCAGCTTGCGGTAGAACTCAGCCAGGATGCCCATGAGGTCCCTCAAGCCCACGCCGACATCCATCACTATGCCCTCTATCTGGTGGAACTCCGCCAGGTGCTTGTAATCGACACGCTCGTTCCGGTAGACCCGGTCGACGCAGAACACCCAGACGGGCGGGTCCGGGTGCTCAGCCAAGTAGCGTATGGTCGTCGCGGTCGTGTGAGTCCTTAAGACGAGCCTCCGGGCCTCTTTGGCATCCCATTTATAGCCCCAGCCCGTCGAACCCGTTGTCCAGCCGTCCTCGTGCGTCTTGGCGATGGCCTCGACCGTCCTCAGGTCCGGCAGATCGCCTTCAGAAGGCTCCAAGAGGTAGAAGGTGTCATGCATCTCCCTGGCCGGGTGGTCCTGGGGCGTGAACAGGGCGTCGAAGTTCCAGAAGGCCGTCTCGACCAACGGACCCCTTATCTCCTCGAAGCCCATCTCTAAGAATATCTCCCTGATCTCCTTGATGACCTCTTGGACCGGGTGCATCCGGCCCGGGAAGACGGGTGTCCCTGGGGCCTCGAGATTGAACTTCTTGAGCCTGATAGAACGCCATCGGCCCGTTATTATGAGTTCGGGCGTGAGCTGGCTCACTTCCTCCTCCGGCCTCGGCAGCTGGAGGACCCTAAGCCCGGCTTCCGTTATCTCGAGGATCTTGTGGACTTCTTCTACGACCTCTACGAGCCCCCTCTTCTCGAGGACCGGGAGGACCTGGCTTAGCTCCCCGAGGTCTTCCAGGCCCTCTGATAGGGCCCTGAGGGCTTTTTCCTCAGCCGTTTCCCTGGGCACGGCCAGGAGCCTTAAGGTGCCCTTGCGGACCTTTACCCAGCCCTTCCTCCTCGCCCAGCCGAGCCCGATCTTCAGCTCCTCGCCTGATAGGCCCGCTGAAGCCGATAAGGACCTTATATCGGCCTCGCCTCCCGAGTTCTCCAGGGCCTTCACCAGCCTCCTCTCGGGGAGGCCGAGCTTGGCATACCTGAGCCCTTCTTCCGTCAGCTTTGCCCTTCTCCTAGTTTCCTCTCGCATCCTCACGAGGCCTTTCTCAGCCAGGGAGGCCACATCACTCATTAAGGTCGTCAGCTTCACGCCGGTCTTACGGGCTAAGTCGTCCGCCCTCGCTTTACCGCCGAGGTCCGCTAAGGCCCTAAGTATATCCCACTCCCTCGGTCTAACATACATGCCATATTGCACCTCCGCCGAGCAACATGGCTAAGCCAACAGGGGAAAAGCCCGCTCGGGTCAGCAGAATTGGTAGTTCATTTTCACCTGCCGGGGTAGGCTAACGGTGGTAGCATAAAAGGCTTGTCCTAACTCCGTAATACTAAAATAACCTCTCGGTCTTATGTCATGGGGATGCCGATGGCCGGGAGAGCTATGGGCATCGTGGCGATGGTGGTTGCGTGCACCCTTATAGCCTCCCTCGTGATTGCGTTCTCCTGGCGCCCGGCTACTCAGGGCGTAAATCCCATCACGTTCGAAATGGGAGGTATCAAATTCGTGATAGAGTGCGGTATCCCGGGCGACCTGCCCACTGCGGTCCCGCTCCTCAGGGTGATGCCCTTCCCGATACCGGTCGAAGAGTGGCTCTACGTGGCCGAGCACGTCTTTAACATGACGGGCGAGCTCGAGGTCAAGGAGGTCAAGTTGGACGAGGTCCAGATATGCATACGCTCCAGCCAGGCCACGCTCATGATAATGTACGGTGGCTCCTTCCTCTGGGATAAAGAGACAGCTCCCCATGCCATCCCGAGTTGGATGACGCCCGAGAAGGCGAAGAGCATAGCCGACAGGGTGCTGGCCAGGCTTGAGGAGAGACAGCTCGCCCCGCCGGGCCTCGAGGTAGAGTTCTCGAGGGCCTATTACAGCGAGTGGTGTAACATCGGTTATGGCGATTACCCAATTGCCATAACTGCCTCCTACCGAGTCAGCTTCCAAGGCCTCCCGTTTGTCGAGGGGCTATACATAACCGTGAGGGGCAGCAGTGTGGCAGAGGTGTGGGCCTATTGGAAGTTCTTCCAAGTGGTCGGTTCTGTGGAGGTCATGCCGGTCGAGGAAGCCCTCAAACGCCTGCCATCCTATCTCCCGGTGTTCAGGTGCCCCTGCCGTATAACGACGGTTGTGGTGAAGGAGATAGAACTCGGCTACATGAACGCTGCTCACTTCCCGAACGGCGAGCCCGCAAACAAGACCTACCTCCTCCCGGTCTACATGTTCAGGTCCGTCTTGATCTTGGAATACTATATCGACCACAGGTATGATGCCGTGAACGCCACCATATTCGTCCCAGCTGTTGAGTGAGGTCGTCCTTACCTTCCCTGTACCCCCAGTCTGAGAGGGCCCGAGGAAAGCCTTAGAAGAGCCCCCGGCGTCCTCACACGTGATGATAAGGTTTAAAACACCCTCATCCCCACCCTCGCTCGGGGAGCATCATGATAGAAACTGTAAAGGAGTGGGAAGAAGAGGAATGGGAGGAAGAATGGGAGGAGGAAGGCTGGGAGGAAGAAGAATGGGAAGAGGAATGGGAGGAAGAAGAGTGGTGATATAGCCCTCCTCCCGGAGGCCCTAGGGCTCTGATTTATGTGATGTGCCATGCCGAGGATAGCCGTCATAGAGCGGGATAGGTGCCAGCCGAAGAAGTGCGGCCTGATATGCATGCGTTTCTGCCCCATGGTAATGACGGGCGTAGAGGCCATAAAGGTCGGCCCGGACGGCAAGCCCGTCATATCGGAGTTCTTGTGCACAGGTTGCGGGATATGCGTGAGGAAATGCCCCTTCAAGGCCCTCTCCATAGTGAGGGTCCCAGACGAGCTCGAGGGCGAGTGCGTTCACAGGTTCGGGCCAAATGCGTTCAAGCTCTACAGGCTCCCCGTGCCAGTCAAAGGGGCCGTCCTGGGCCTCTTGGGCGAGAACGGGACGGGCAAGTCCACGGCACTCAACATACTGGCCGGGAGGATAAAGCCTAACCTGGGCCGCTACGATGACCCGCCGGATTGGGACGACATAATCAATTTCTTCTCCGGCTCCCAGCTGCAGGACTACTTTAAAGCCCTGAGTTCTGGCCAACTCAGGGCTTCCTTCAAGCCGCAATACGTGGATAAGATCCCTAAGGTCGTTAAGGGCCGGGTTGGCGAACTCCTCGAGAAGGTCGACGAGAGAGGCATGTTAGACGCAATAGTGGAAGAACTCGGCCTGAAGGGCCTATTGGACAGGAAGATAAGCATCCTGAGCGGTGGTGAGCTCCAGCTCGTGGCCATAGCTGCTGTCCTGGCCAGGGACGCTGATATCTACCTGTTTGACGAGCCCACGAGCTACTTGGACGTCAGGCAGAGGCTGAAGGCTGCTAAGGCCATAAGGAAGCTGGTCGAGGAAGGCAAGATGGTAGTGGTGGCAGAACACGACCTGGCTGTCCTGGATTATTTATCCGATAAGGTATGCATAATATATGGTGTCCCGGGCGTCTACGGCATAGTATCGCATGTCCATGGCGTCCGGGTGGGCATAAACATCTACCTTGACGGCTACATACCGGACGAGAACGTACGCTTCAGGAAAGAGTCCATAAGGTTCCACGTGAAGCCGCCGACCATTTCTTGGCCGGGCGAGGCCGTTCTGCTCAGGTGGGGCCAGATGTACAAGCGTTACGATGGCAGCTTCGAGCTGACGGTCGAGCCGGGCGAGATACACCAGGGGGAGGTCATAGGCATCCTGGGCCCGAACGGCATAGGCAAGACCACGTTCGTGAAGATGCTGGCTTACAAGCCCCAGTACATCTCGACGGCCTACGAGGGCACGGTAGCCCGGCTCCTGGAGGACGCCGGGGCCGATCTAGCCTCAAGCTGGTATAGGTCCGAGATAGTAGGGCCCCTGAAGCTCGAGAAGCTCTTGGACCGGGACGTCTCTGAACTGAGCGGTGGTGAGCTCCAGCTCGTGGCCATAGCAGATTGCCTCACTAGAAAGGCTGACCTGTACCTGTTGGACGAGCCTAGTGCCTACTTGGACGTGGAAGAACGCCTGACCGTCGCTAGGACCATTAGGCGTGTGGTTGAGGCCCGTGGGGCCGCTGCCTTCGTGGTCGAGCACGACGTGATAGTCCAGGACTTCGTGGCCGATAGGCTCATGGTCTTCTCCGGCCAGCCGGGCCTAAAGGGCCATGCCAGCTCCCCCACGTCCCTAAGGGATGGCATGAACGCCTTCTTACGCGACGTAGGCATAACGTTCAGGCGGGACCCCGACACGAAGAGGCCCAGGGTCAATAAGGAGGGCTCAAGGCTCGACAGGCTCCAGAAGGCCATGGGCGAGTACTACTACGTCAGGGCAGAAGACTGAGATCCTTCAGGCCTCCCCAGCTTCTTCCTCAAGACCAGAACGGCCAGGGCTATCAGGGCAGCGGCCCAGGGACCGAAGAAGAGGACATCGTCTTCCCAGCCCGGCTCGCCGAAGAAGCTCATGTTGACCGTTATATGCCTGGGCCCATCTGAGGCCGAGAGACCTACCTTATCGATCGCCTTGACGGACCACTCGTGGATGCCCTCTGAGAGCCTGACGTAAGCTACGTAATAACCGCCGTCGTAAGTCGCATCCACCTCGCGGCCATCTACTACGAAGACGACACGCCTCACCCCGCTGCCGTGGTCCTCGACCCTGGCCTTCAACAGGACACCGGGAACAGAAGTCGAAAAGCCATCGGGCGGCCAGGAAGCACTCACGAGAGGTGGAGATTCGTCATAAGAGCCCCACACGCACATGACGAGGTTGCCCTCAGAGGCTAAGAGTTCGGAAAAGCCATCGCCATCTAGGTCAGCCAGGAGGCAGGCATGGGAGCAGGGCAGGTGCCAGAGGTCCCTTACTTCGCCCCTCATGAGGTTAAGTTCTTCAAGGTAAACGCCATCTTCAGCCACTAAGAACGCCTTGTGATCCCCGGCCCATAAGGCAGATACGGCCTCAAGGTCCTTCCGGGCAGATAACAATTCATGACCTGTCGAGCCGCTGATGATCCCAAGGTCTGTACGGCTTCCGGAGGCCGAGAGGACCATAATATCGGGTGCCCGGTCTCCGTCTAAATCGGGTATTACGAGCACGTAGGACAGGATGCTCGAGGACCAGGTCCAGGAGGGCCTAAGTTCATCGAGATGCACGAGGCTTACCTGATTAAGTGATTCGTTCCAGGCCCAAGTCAGGAGACAGGACGCGTTATAGGATAGGAGGGCGGTCCCAGAGGCCCAGCTCAGCCAGTCCAGCTCGGCCTCGGACAATAAGGTACCGTCCTCGGGCGATACGCGGCATGCCAGCCACGTGGGGCCGGAATGCCTCAGGACCAGTATGGCTTCTCCGATGGGCAGGACAGTTAAGAAATCGGCCTCTCGGAAGCTCAAGGACCACTTCACGCTCATGTCCTCCAGGGAGTACGCGAACAAGGTCTTGTTGGCCAGGCACAAGAAAGAGCTAGGCGAGATACACCAGGGGCCTTCTAACGGCACGTCAAATCTGGACGAGAAGACCAGATTTAAGCTCGAATTGAGGACCAGGAGGTAATAAGAAACTTCATCCTGGCATAGAGCGACCAAATAGTCTCCCACGGGGCACAGCCGATAGGGAGAGCAGGTGAAGTTCGTGCTGGAAGCCAGCTCAGAACCCGTTCTGGCGTCTAGAGCCAGCAGCCTATAGAGGCCTGAGGAGTTGAGCACTAAGATGGCCAGGTTCCGTCCGCCGAGGTTGGCGTGGCAGAGGTAGGTCACATCAGCTGGTTCTTTGGCCTCCCAGACGAAGTAGGTGCCCTTGGGGACCGTCATGATATCGAGCGGGCGAGGATCCCCCTGACCTGATGGTCCCCCGGCCCAGGAAGCCGTATAGGCCAGGAGGAGAAGCAGGAGTACGAGCCACGCCGAGATGGCCTTCTGCATGACGCACCTTGAGGAGAGCGACGCACACGCCTTTAACTCTTGCCCTCGCCCTCCCGTCTCCTTATTAAGACCGTTACCTCTTCATCGCCAGCCAGCTCTACGCCCTTGAGGCAGGATGTGAAGGCCAGGACGAGCTTCCTCAGCAGCTCCCTGACGAAGGAGTTCAAGGGCACCTCCTTCCGGTCCAAGAACAGGGATGCTCTCCGCTCCCTTTTCAACGCCATGTCAGCTATCTTGTCTGCCAGCTCCCCCAGCTCCTCGAAGCCTAGATAGGGCGTTCTCAGCCCCTCGGCCTTACCTGGCCCCACAAAGGCCAGCACGGGCCTTATGGTCCCGCTGGCCTCTACCTCCGCGGCCCTAGATGGCCCCTTAACCACCACTACCTTGAGGACCCTCGGGTCCGTGCCGAAAATAGAGCTGAACCCCTCCATGATGAGCACATCACAGCCCTCTGAGGCTAGGACCAAAAACTCGTCCAGGTCGAGCCCCTCGGTCCTCAGACGCCTTATGGTGCTTACCTCCCGCGGTGCCACTAAAGTAACGGTATCCGCACCTGCTTCTGCATGCCTCCAAGAATCCTTCCCAGGCGTGTCGAGGCTGAAATCTTCTTCGGGCACGTGCTTCGCCGTGCTGACCTTCAGCCCCCTGGCCTTGAGGGCCCTGACGAGTTCTTCTACTACCTTGGTCTTGCCCGAACTCTTCTCGCCCACCACGGCCAGGATGAGGCGGGGCCTGATGGGCAAGGCTGGCCCCTCACTTCAACACGCCTATCTTCATCAAGTACTGGCCGTAGGTCACGAGGGCCGCCATGACGGTCGCGGCGTCCTCCGGTGACTCGCAGGCCGGTATGCCGTATTTATCGAACTTACGCCTTATGTAGATGGCCATCTCTGTCTCACCGATATCACATGCGACCACGGGCTTCTCGTACTGCTTTGCTATGGCAACTACCTTGTCCACATACTCCTCCGATAGAGCTGGCACGTGGTGGAGGCCCATTATTATGACGCCGTGTATATCCGGGTCCTCGAGGGCTATCTTCAGGGCTTCCTCGAACATGTCGGCTGTGGCAGAGCCCGTCAGGTCGATCGGGTTCCCTATGGCAGCAAAGGGCGGTATCTTGTCTTCTTCTACGAGCTTCCTCAGCTTCGCCTTCGTCCCCTCGGAGAACTCCGGGACCACGAGGCCCCTCATCTCGCACTCGTCCACGGCCATTATGCCCGGACCGCCTGCGTCCGTTATCACGGCTATGTTGGGTCCCTTGGCTGGCGGTTGCATGGCGAGCGTCTTGCCTATGTCGAAGAACTGCTCCATGTTCTGGGCCCTTATTATCCCGCACTGGGAGAAGGCAGCATCGTAAACTTCATCGACGCCCGCTATGCTGCCCGTGTGGGATTTGGCAGCTCTCGCACCTGCCCTTGTCCTGCCCGACTTAAGGGCCACAACTGGCTTCTTACGTGTTACCTCTTTGGCTACCTCCATGAACCTACGGCCATCTCTCACGCCCTCTATGTACATGAGTACGACCTTGGTCCTCTCGTCCTCCTTCAGGTATTCTAAGATATCTGCTTCATCCACATCACACCTGTTCCCGAAGCTCACGAACTTGCTCAGGCCGAGCTGGATGCCCGTCATGTAGTCCAGGGCAGCAGCACCGAAGGCACCCGATTGGCTGAGGAAGGCTATCGTGCCTGGCATGGGCCTAGGGGTCGCTACCACTTCCTCGCCCGTGCTCAGGACCTTCGTCTCGGGCAGGAAGAGCGTGTCAACACCCGTGTAAGGGTCAAACACGCCCAGGCAGTTCGGGCCTAGTATCCTTATGCCAGCATCACGACCGATTTTAACCACTTCTTCCTCTAACTCGTGGTTTCCCACCTCACTGAAGCCGGAGCTGATTATTATAGCGGCCTTCGCTTCCTTGCGGGCTGCCTCACGCATGACATCTGGCACGAACTTGGCCGGGACCACTACGACCACGAGCTCCACCGGGCCCGGGATACGCCTGAGGCTCGGGTAGCAATCGAAGCCCAGTATGCTCTTCGCCTTCGGGTTGACCGGGTAGAGCTCCGCCTTCA
>NJEJ01000051.1 GCA_002255025.1 Candidatus Bathyarchaeota archaeon ex4484_135
ATGGCAGGGAATCAGATGAGTTGGCTAGGAGGGGCTATGGCTCTAAGAGTAGCGAGGGCTTAATCCTAGAGCCTTGGGAAGCCCTCTACCTAGTCGAGAAAGGCAGGATAGAAGTCCAGGAAGGTCCCGGAGGGCCTATTGTGGATTTCCAAGAACTCCTCAGGTTCTTTAAGGCCCGTGATGAATGGATTTGGGCCAAGTTCCTCATATATAGGGACCTGAGGGAAAGGGGCTACGTGGTGAAGAAGGGCTTCGGGCCTGGCCTGACCTTCAGGCTCTACGACAGAGGCGATTACGGCAAGAAGCCAGCTAAGTTCCTCGTCTACGGCATACTAGAGGGCTCGCCTGTCAAGGTGTCAGACCTCGAGGAAGCCATGAGGGAGGCACAGGCCAGCGATAAGGAGCTCATATTGGCCGTGGTGGAGAGGCGTGGCGAGGTCATCTATTACTCCCTGGGGGGGTGGATAAAGCCCTCGCCAGCCGGGCGGGAGACCTCGTAATACTTATGACCGCATGGTCAGATGGCCGTGAGGTGGGTTATTTGGCTCTCGCCAACCGTGTGATGGGCTTCGTGAGGCTCATGAGGCCCCCGAACTGCCTGATGATGGGTTTTGCCGTCCTCGTGGGGGCCGTGGTAGCATCTGGGAGACCATTACTCGATAAAGCTCTTGAGCTCGTCTATGGCTTCACCACGGGCTTCACGCTCTTAGCTGCCTCAAACGCCCTTAACGATTACCATGACCGTGAGATAGATGCCATAAACGAGCCAAGCAGGCCTATACCAAGTGGTCTCGTGAGGCCTCGGGAAGCCCTTGCCTTCTCAGCTGCCCTTACAGTCCTGGGCCTCCTCTTCGCCTTCCTGACGAGCTTCAAGTGCTTCCTAATGGCCCTGCTGGCCAGTGCCATTGCTGATTCCTACGTGACTTATGGAAAGAGAACAGGCCTCCCCGGGAACGCCATGGTGAGCTCATGTGTTGCCATACCTTTCCTATATGGGAGCCTGATAACGACGGGCCGCATAACGGGCCTTGTGGCTCTGTTCGCCTCCATAGCCTTCTTGGCCAACCTGGGCCGAGAGGTCAACAAAGGCATAGTAGATATGGCCGGGGATGCCTCTAAGGGCATAAGGACTGTGGCCGTCCGCTGGGGTCCTAAGGCCGCAGCTGTACTGTCTGCCGTGTTTTACATGACGGCCGTTGGGTTGAGCTGGCTCCCGGTGGTCTACGGCATGGTCTCCCTTGCCTACCTGCCCCCGATAGTACTGACCGATTTAGGCTTCATCCACGCCTCATCTTCCATATTGAAGGACTACGGGAGGGAGAACGCCAAAAAGGTCAAGAACGAGGTACTATTGTGGATGACCACCGGCATGATAGGTTTCGTCATGGGAGTTCTAATAGGTTAGAATGGCAGAACCCTTATAACCTTGGAGCTGACAAGCCCCCTTCCGGAACGCGGAAAGGGAAGGGACTTGTGCGGGATATTCGGCTGCCTGGTGAAGGACAAGGATGTAGCACCTCTGATACTGGCTGGCCTCAAGCGGCTTGAGTACAGGGGCTACGACTCCTGTGGCGAGGCAACCATTCACGAGGGCAAGCTCTTCGTGAAGAAGGGCGTTGGAGAGATAGACAAGGTCCATGCCGAGCTGGGCCTCGATGACCTCCCGGGCGAGATAGGGATAGGCCACACGAGGTGGGCCACGCACGGTGCTCCGACGAGGGAGAACGCACACCCGCACACGGATTGTGAGGGCAAGATTGCGGTCGTCCACAACGGCATCATAGAGAACTTCCTAGAGCTGAGGAAGGAACTCGAGGCTAAAGGACACGTCTTCAAGTCCAAGACGGACACCGAGGTCGTGCCGCACCTGATAGAGGAGTTCATGAAGGAAGGCCTGGGCTTTCAGGAAGCCGTGATAGAGGCCGTTAGGAAGCTCAGGGGCTCCTTCGCCCTGGCCATAATCTACGCGGGCTTCGAGGGCATGGCCTGCGTGAAGATGGAGAGCCCGCTCGTCTTAGGCGTAGGCCGCGACGGCATCTATGTGGCCTCCGACATACCGGCCTTCCTGCCCTACACGAACGTGGTCATCCAACTCAAGGACGGCGATGTGGCCTTCATAAGGCCCGATGGGTTCCGCATCTACAACTTCATAAAGGGCCGTGAAGTCAAGAGGAAGCCCAGGACCATAGATTGGTCGGCCGACATGGCCGAGAGGGAAGGCTATCCGCACTTCATGTTGAAGGAAATACACGAGCAGCCCAGGTGCCTGAAGAACACGCTGAGGCTCGACAGACGTTACTTGACCATGATGGCTGACCTAATATCGTCCGCAGAGGAAGCCTTCATGGTGGCCTGCGGGACCTCTTACCACGCCTGCCTGGCGAGCTCTTACGCAATGTCCAGGCTGGCCAAGAAGGCCGTCCACCCCGTTATAGCATCTGAGTTCGTGGAGAACTACGGCTCTTTCGTAGGGCCTAGGACGGTCCTTTTGGCCGTCAGCCAATCAGGCGAGACAGCCGATACGCTTGAGGCAGTTAGGCACGCAAGGGAACGCGGGGCCACTATACTCGGCGTCACGAACGTCCTCGGCTCCAAGCTGACCAGGATGGCCCGCGTCTACGTGTGCCAGCAATCCGGGCCCGAGATAGGCGTGGCCGCCACGAAGACCTACACGGCCCAGCTGTCCGTGTTGACCCAGTTGGCCGTCATAATGGCCGAGAGGAGGGGCAAGATAGGCCACGTTGAGGCAGAGGACCTATGGGATTGGATACACAAGTTGCCCGACCTAGCTGAATCGGTCATAGAGGTCACGGAGAAAGACATCATCAGGCTAGCAGAAGAGCACGTTGGCGTTGAGAAGTTCGCCTTCGTGGGCTCGGGCATAAACCTAGCCACGGCCCTCGAGGGAAGGCTGAAGCTCCTAGAGATAGCCTACGCACCCTCAATAGCCACGTCCAGCCTCGACGGCGTGACAGCCGGGTGCTTGGGCAAGGGTTCAACGGCCATATTCGTCTGCCCCTCATCGAGCCCTGATAGGAAGAGGCTCCTAGACGAGGCCTGCATGGCCAGGGACCACGGCTTAAACGTGATAGCTTTGGCGGAAGAAGGAGATGAGGAAGTAAAGGAGGCCTCGGACGAGCAACTCGTCCTGCCCGTGCCGCCGGAGCTGCCGGAGGTGCTGTCGCCTCTGCCCTTCATACTGCCCCTGCAGATGTTCGCCTACTACGTGAGCGTGAAGAGGGGCCTGAACCCGGACAAGCCGAGGAACCTGGCCAAGTCCGTCACGGTCAAGTAGGCCATGGACATCAAGGGCCAGCTCAGGAGGAAGGTATGGGAGGAGCTGATGAGGAGGGGCGTAGCTAGGTTTCCCCTGCCCATCTACGGCCGCATACCGAACTTCATAGGGGCAGAGGTAGCGGCCAAGAGGCTCTCGGGCCTGAGGGAATACAGGGATGCTGATGTGGTCTTCTGCAATCCTGACTCGCCCCAGAGGCCCGTGAGGGAAATGGTCCTCCGTGATGGCAAGACGCTCGTGATGGCTACCCCAAGGCTCAGGAAGGGCCTCCTGGTCCTCAGGCCCGATAAGGTGCCGTCGGGGGCCCTCAGGACAGCCTCTACCATAAGGGGGGCCTTCAGGTTCGGGAGGCCCGTCAGGCCCTGGGAAATAAGGGTCGACCTGAAGGTCGTGGGGTCCGTGGCGGTGGCTGAGGACGGTGCCCGTCTGGGCAAGGGCCACGGCTACAGCGACCTAGAGTACGCCATATTGGTCGAGTGTGGTGCCCTGGGGCCCGATACGCCCGTGGTGACGACCGTCCACGACCTGCAGGTCCTCCCGGCCGGGAGCATACCCATGACGGACCACGATGTCCCCGTTGACATCATAACAACGCCCACGAGGACCGTGAGGACCGGGACACGCTACGCACGCCCGAGGGGGGTTGACTGGTCCATCGTGACGGACGACATGGTACGTGATATGCCCATCTTGGCCGAGCTGAGGAAAAGGAAAAAGAAGGCAGGCCGTCCCTGAGGCCCCTACTCCTGGACGAACTCTAAGTCCTTCACCATGGAGCGGGCCTCTTCTAGCCTGGCCTTGAAGTCCTCCATGAACTCCCTCATGAGCTCGGTGGCGTAGGTCTTGCACTCACCACAGATGCGGGCTCCCGAGCGGCACTCCTCGTATATCTGGTCGAGTTCCCTGTCGTCCTCTACGAGGTGCTGCTTGAAGAGCTCGAATACCACGCACTTCTCCGGCTGTCCTCCCTTGGCCCTCTGCTCTGCCAGGGAGCTCCTGCCGCCCGTGAGGGCCTTCCATATCTTCCTCTCTGTGGAGGCCGGGTCTTCCGGCAGCCATATGCAGGACTCGGGCTTGGACTTGCTCATCTTGAAGGAGCCATCTAAGGAGGGCGTGAACTTGTGGTAAACGCTGGCCGGTGCCGTGAAGCCGAACTCAGAACGGGTCCTCTTGACCAGGTCCCTCGTGAGCCTTATGTGTGGGTCCTGGTCTATGCCCACCGGTATGACGCCTGGCATCTTCTCCCTGACCTGCGGGTACAATATGTCGGCCGCGTCCAAAAGGGCCCCTACCACCTTGCCTGGCGTGAGTTGGCCGTAGATGGCCTCCATTTCGGCCATGGTCACCTTGGCGGAGAACCTCGTCATGAGGCGTAAGACGGTCCTGTTCTCGGATTGGAAGTAAAACTTCGTCTTGCCCGGGTCGATGCCAAGGGCTATGTAGGCCGGTATGTAGAACTCGAGGGCCCTCCTCCGGGCTTCCTGGAGCGTCAGGCCCCTGGTGGCAACGGCCTCAAGGTCGGCCACGAGGAGGTAAGCCTCCTTGGCACCTGCCTCTTGGAAGTACCTGAAGTTCTCTATGACCATTCTCGTCCCGAGGTGTAGCTTCTCGGCCGAGGGCATTATGCCCGTGAGGACGTAGAAGGGCTTGTGCTCCCTTATGGCATCTGCTATGACCTTCAGGTCCCTGTGGCAGAACACTATCTTTCGCCTCATGAGCTTATTGGGCCTCGGCAGGGCCTCCAACAGGTCGTCCGTGAATATCTCGAGGCCGAAGTGCTCTATGATGCGAACGTAATCCTCGGGCAGCTCGGAGCCCCAGGGGTCAATCAGCGGGCCTTTCCTCGCCCTTGCCACAATAAGGACCACCGCCCGGGAGACGCCGTCCCGGTGATAAAAAGCTAATCCTCAGGCGAGCTCAGGTGGCCTAGAGGAGGGCGTGGTGCTGGAAGCTGACGACGGGGGCGGGAGCCCGCCATGAGGTTCGAGAAGGCCAATAGGCGTGAGGTAGTTAAGTGGTGGTCAGACCGCTTCGGCGTGCCCGAAGAAATCTTCGAGCCCTACGAGTTCTTCCTGAGGGGCAGGAACACGATTTGGGTCTTGAGGAAGACGGACAAGTTCCCCATGCGCCTCAGGTTTGAGGCCCTAGGCATGGTCATCATGCGTAGGGGCAAGCTCGGTTGGAAGCCTACCACGAACGCCATCCAGGTATTCGGCCGGTACGCCAGGAAGAACGTGGTCGACCTGACGGAAGAACAGATGAGGGCTTTCGTGGCAGGCGAGGATGTTAGAGGGCCTTTTGAGGACGTGGAAGAAGGCTACGTCGTGGTGAGGTACAAGGGGATGCCCTTGGGATGCGGCCTCTACAGGAACGGGGTCCTCAAGTCCCAGGTCCCGAAGGTCAGGAGGCGTCTAGAACTCATCTGACGGCAGCTAAGGTTATTAAGGCCCGGACGGGCCCTATCCCCCCGCTAATCGGAGGGAGAGGTCGTGGCCAGGGGGCCGAGGTACAACGTGCCGTACAGGAGGAGGCGTGAGGGCAAGACCAATTATAGGCGTAGGTACAAGCTCCTCCTCTCCGGCCTGCCTAGGCTAGTGGCCCGTAGAACGCTGAGGCACACGATAGCACAGATAGTAGAGGCCCGGGTGGAGGGCGACCACGTCCTCGTCTCAGCACACTCAAGGCAGCTGGTCCGTGATTTCGGCTGGAAGGGCTACTGCGGCAACACACCAGCAGCCTACCTGACGGGCCTCCTGTGCGGCCTCAGGGGTGCTAAGGCTGGCATAGAGAAGGCCATATTAGACATAGGGCTCCAGAGGCCCGTCAGGGGCGGCCGCGTCTTCGCGGTCGTCAAGGGCGTCGTGGACGGTGGCGTAGAAGTGCCCTGCGATCCGAGCGTCCTCCCGGACGAGGACAGGATAAGGGGCGTCCACATAGCGGAGTACGCCAAGATGTTGGCCGAGAAAGACCCAGCCGCCTACGAGCGGTACTTCTCGCAGTACCTGGCCAGGGGCCTTAGGCCAGAAGACTTACCTCAGCACTTCGATGAGGTGAAGGCCAGGATACTGGAGGCCTTTGGAGGTGATGGGGCATGAGCAAGTCCCTCGCCAAGGAGAGGCTTGAGGAGTGGAGGCCCAGGACCAGGGTGGGCAGGCTGGTCTACGAGGGCAGGATAACGAGTCTTGAGGAGCTGTTCGCTGAGGGATACAGGATAACCGAGCCCGAGATAGCAGATGCCCTCGTCCCCGACCTGCAGGAAGAGGTTGTCACCATAAACCTCGTCCAGAAGCAGACCGACGCTGGCGAGAAGACCAGGTTCAGGGCCGTCGTGGCCGTCGGGAACGAGGATGGTGTGATCGGCCTCGGCTCCGGGAAGGCCAGGCACATAAGGGTGGCCATAGACAAGGCATCTCTGGACGCTCGGAAGAACCTGGTAATAGTCAGGAGAGGCTGCGGGAGCTGGGAGTGCGGGTGCGGTAGGCCTCACTCGCTCCCGTTCAGGGTCGAGGGCAAGTGCGGTGCCGTCAAGGTCGTGCTC
>NJEJ01000052.1 GCA_002255025.1 Candidatus Bathyarchaeota archaeon ex4484_135
ATCGCCTACGATAGGGTGACGTGGACGTTCTGGCCCTGGACCATACTGATACTGGGCGGCATGGCGAACAACGTGGGCATGGTCGTGGGGACGGTGCTCTTCGTAGTGGTCACGAGGCTGATAATAATATTCAAGCGTTCCCTAGAGCCCATCCTGCCCTTCGACGTGGTGTGGCTAGAGTACATACTCTTCGGCCTCATGCTCATCATAGTGCTGATGTTCAGGCCGGAAGGCCTGCTGCCGGAGAAGCCCACTAAGACCATAGAGTTCGAGAAGTTCGAGAAAGCCAGGGCAGCCCGCGTGGCAGAGGGCCCTGAGGAAGAAGAGGCCAGCGGCGGGAAGACCGAGGGGGGAGGTTAGGGAGAGCGTCATGGTGGAACTTGGGATAGAGGTCAGGAAAGGCGATTCTTTGTTCTCGGTCCTGATGTCCATGGGCCATATGTTCCCATCTAATTGCGGAGGTAAGGGCCTCTGCGGCCGGTGTAGGGTAAGGGTCCTGAAGGGCGAGGACCTGTTATCTCCTCCTTCGGAGCTCGAGAGGAAGATACTGGCTGAACGGGAGCTGAAGGCTGGCTGGAGGCTGGCCTGCCAGGCCGAGGCGTTATCAAATGGCCTCCTGTTATTGGAGGTCCCGACCTTAAGCTATAAGCTCGTGGTAGAGGGCCTTGAGAGGCCCGTGTCCTTATCACCGCTCATCAGGAGCATGGTAGTTGAGGTCCCCAGGCCCAGCCTTAAGGACCTGACGCCGGATGCCGAGAGGCTCTTGAAGGTCACAGGAGCCGTCGAGATCGACTTCGACACCCTGAGGTCCTTACCGATTTTGCTGAGGAGGCGGACAGGCCGATTCCAAGTAGTGCTAAGGAAGAGAGAGGTGCTCAACGTCAGAACTGAGCATGGGCGGTTGCTCGGTGTGGCCGTGGACATGGGCACCACCAAGCTGGCTGCTTACCTCGTGGACCTCTCCACGGGCGAGCTGTTGGCTACAGCCAGCGACGTGAACCCGCAGATAGCCTTCGGCGAGGACATAATGTCCAGGGTAGCCTTCTCCATGCAGAAGTCGGAAGGCGTGAAGATGCTCCAAGAGGCCCTGGTGGAAGGCGTGAACAAGCTAATCACCAAGGCCTGCGAAGAAGCTGGTGTAAAGGCCAATAACATCTATGAGCTCGTCCTAGTGGGCAACACCATGATACACCATTCCTTCCTTGGCATATCGCTGAACGGCCTTGGCGTGGCCCCCTTCGTGCTTGCCACAAGGAACCCCGTGGAAATCAAGGCCAGGGAGCTCGGCCTCCTGGCCAATAGGGCTGCTTACGTTTACCTACCGCCGCCCATAGCAGGCTTCGTGGGCTCAGATGCCCTGGCCGCCTCGGTGGCCAGCGGGCTCCACGAGACCAGCGAGGTCGGCATGCTGATAGACTTGGGCACGAACACGGAGATAATCCTGAGTGATGGCGATGAGCTCTGGGCCGCTTCTTGTGCGTCCGGCCCTGCCTTCGAGGGCTGGAAGATAAGCTGCGGCTCTAGGGCGGTCGAGGGGGCCATAGATAGCGTGAGGGTGGAGCCCGGCACCTATGAAGTAGCCTACAGCACCATAGGTGGTGCCAAGCCCATAGGCATCTGCGGCTCGGGCCTGATAGACGCCTTGGCCGAGCTCTACAGGGCTGGAGTATTAGATGCCTCCGGCCGGATGTTGGAGGTACCGACGCCCAGGTGCAGGAGACGCGACGGGGTGCTTGAGTTCGTCCTTGCCTGGTCGGGCGAAACGGGGACCGGCCGCGATGTAGTGCTGACGCAGAAGGACGTGAGGGAACTCCAGCTGGCGAAGGCGGCAGTTCAGGCTGGTGCTGAGGTCCTGATGGAGAAGGCCGGGGTAAGGCTTGGCGATCTAGAAGTGCTCTACTTGGCCGGTGCCTTCGGCTCCTCCCTAAACTTCCTCAGTGCCAGGACCATAGGGCTTTGCCCAGACGTGCCCTTCTCCAAGGTGCGTTTCCTAGGCAACGCTGCTGGGGCTGGTGCCAGGATGATGTTGAAGAACGTCCAGCTGAGGCGTGAGGCCGAGGCCCTGGCGAGGCGTGTGAAGTTCGTGGAGTTGGCCGTGGAAAAGGGCTTCAGGGAAAAATTCCTCGATGCACTCCGGTTCCCGCCCTTACGGGCTTAAGCTATCTTGTAGAGCGGGTGCTCTTTGCCCACAGCCATGCCTTCTTCTCTCAGCAGGAAGGCGTAAGCAGCATCTACCATGGCGATGGCCGGGAAGACGTATTTAGCAGCACTTATCGGGCCGTAGAGTATGAAGTCAGCTCCAACGGCCACGGCCATGACGGAGGCACTGGCCATGCAGGGCTTGACGGCTTCCTTCCCCATCTTCGTCCTCAGGCCACGCCACGTATCTATGGCGTTATGGGGCGAGCAACCAACCGGCCAGCCTAACTCGCTCTTCAGCTTGAAGAGGGCCTTGCAGGCCATGCCGAGGCTGGGTATGTCCATGACGCACGTATCTATGAGGGGCTTGTCTATGCCGTTCGCCAGGGCCACGTCCAAGAGCTCTTTGACGGCCTTTATCCTGCCCGCCGTGGTGAACTCCCTCATGTTGAGGGCGAGCAGGATGACGCTCTTGAGCCCTACTTCCCTAATCTTGTCGAGTTCTTCCTTGGCGAAGCCGGGCGAGAGGGAGTTGTAGATGAGCCTGTCCAGCAGGCCCACCTCGGCGGCGTGTTCTATGCCGGCTATCTTGACCTTGGCCGTGGTGCCGTCTATCAGTATGGGCCTGTCGGTGATGTCGGCCACGAAGTCGAGATACTTGACCATGGCGGTTGGGCTGGAGGCCATGACGTCAACCATACAGGGGTTCCCTGTCTTATCCGAGAACTCCTCTTGGAGCTTGATGAGCTCCTCGGCCCTTTCCTTATCGAACTCGCCCTTCTCCGGATCCTTCACTATCTTGTGACCATGGTAGAATATGGTGCCAGCCAGCACCGTCGGGTTCTTGCCTGGAGGGCCGCCGATTTTCACGCCGGCTATCTCAATTTCCTCGGGCTCGCACTTAAACTCAAACAAGGTCCTTCCCGATCAGCCAGCAGACCCCTGCTTAAAAAGTATTGCGAGAGGCGGACGGAGAACAGAACCCAATTTAAGGGCCCTTGTCCCGTTGGCCCGGGATTGAAGAAGGCGGTGGTGCACGTATCAGGCCTCATACAGGGCATCGGGTTCAGGCCCTTCGTCTACAGGCTCGCGGTCAGGAGGGGCCTAAAGGGCCGTGTGCTCAACTTAGGCGATGCTGGCGTCAGGATAGAGCTCTACGGGCCTGAGGAAGCCATAAGGGACTTCCTTAGGGCCCTGGTGGCCGAGAAACCACCTGTGGCCCACTACACCAGGCTCGACGTAGATTGGTCCGAGACTAAGGCTGATGAGGCGCCGGATGGTTTCTCCATAGCCCCCAGCGACTTAAGGGGCCGGGGGAAGGAGTTCTCCATCATACCGCCCGACATAGCGGTCTGCGATGAGTGCCTCAGGGAGATATATGACCCGAAGGACAGGCACTACATGTACCCTTTCACGTGCTGTGCTTCCTGCGGGCCCAGGTTCACCATAATGATCGAGCTGCCCTACGACCGGGAGAGGACGACCATGGTCGAGTTCCCCATGTGCGAGCACTGCTCACGCGAGTTCAACGACCCCATGGACAGGCGTTTCAACGCCCAGACCATATGCTGCCCGCTCTGCGGCCCCCAGATGACCCTCTACGACCGGGATGGGGAGCTTGTGCCCTGCCGGGACCCGCTCCTTGAGGCTGGCAGGCTGCTGCGTGAGGGAGCCGTGCTGGCCGTCAAGGGCATAGGCGGCTTCCACATGGCCGTAAGGGCCGATTTAGACAAGCCGGTGGCGGAACTCAGGGCCCGCAGGAGGAAGCCCAGGAAGCCCTTCGCCGTCATGAGCCTCACGGTCGATGATGTGAGGAAATACGCCCTGGTGTCGGAGGCCGAGGAAGAACTGCTTAAGTCGCCGGCCAGGCCCATAGTGGTCTTGAGGAAGGTCGAGCCCTTCGCCCTCTCTGAGCTCGTGGCACCTGGTCTCCACACGGTCGGCGTCCTGCTGCCCTACTCGGGCATTCACCACATCCTCCTCCACCACGCCCATATCCCGGCGGCCGTCATGACGAGTGCCAACCTGCCCGGCCAGCCCATGGTCATAGAGAACGAGCAGGCCTTCAGGAAGCTCAAGGACATGGCGGACTACATACTGGTCCACGACAGGCGTATCTGGGCAAGGTGTGATGACTCCGTCGTCAGGCTCGTGGACGGCAGGCCTGTCTTCCTCAGGCGTTCCAGGGGCTACGTCCCCATGCCAGTTGAGGTGCCCGTGAGGGCCCGTGGGGCCGTGGTGGCCGTTGGGCCGGAGCTGACCTCCACGGGTGCCATCCTAAGGGGCCATAGGTGCTACCTGACGCAGCACATAGGCGATGTCGAGACCCTGGAGGCCCTCGAGTTCCTAAATGGTGCCTTGGGGCACCTGGCTAAGCTGCTAAGGCTCAGCGACATCGGGGCCGTGGCGTGTGATATGCACCCTTTGTTCCTGTCCCGGCAGGTGGCCCGTGAGTGGGCCGAGCGACACGGGGCCGAACTCGTTGAGGTCCAACACCACCATGCCCACGTGGCATCCCTCATGGCCGAGCACGGCTTGGGGCCCGATGAGCACGTGATTGGCCTAGCCTGTGATGGCGTGGGCTACGGCCCAGATGGGACGGCCTGGGGAGGCGAGGTCCTCCTGGCTAGCTACGAAGGCTTCGAGCGTTTAGGCCAGTTGGAGCCTCAGCCCATGCCCGGCGGGGATGCCTGTGCCATCTGGTACGGCCGCATGCTCCAGGCCATACTGTACGGGCGTGTTAAGGAAGACGAGCTGAGAGCCTTCTTGGTCCGGGAGAGGCTGCCGGGCTTCAGGCATGGAGAGGCAGAAGTAGATGCCGTCTTCTCCCAGCTAAAGAAGGGCTTCAACACGCCTCTCACGACCAGCACGGGCAGAATATTGGACGCTGTCTCCTGCCTCCTTGGCCTATGCTACAAGAGGACCTATGAGGGCGAGGGAGCCATGTTGCTTGAGGCAGCAGCGTCGAGGGGCCGGTCAGGGGCGGTCAGGATAGAGGCCCACATAACCGAGCGAGACGGCCGCATGGTGCTTGAGACATCCGATATGGTCCTCCAGGCCTACGAGGCCCTGAGGGCCGGGAGGCGTATCGAGGACATAGCAAGGGCCTTTCTGACGGCCCTGGCGGAGGGCCTGGCCGAGATGGCGGTGAGGGCCGCCGAGCGAACGGGCGTAGAGGTCGTGGGCTTCACGGGCGGCGTGGCCTATAATGACCTGATGACCAAGGTCATAAGGGCCTACGTGGAGGAGAGGGGCCTGAAGTTCATAAGGCACGTGAAGGTCCCCTGCGGGGACGGAGGCATATCCCTCGGCCAGGCCGTGGTGGCGGCCGTCAGGGCGGGCCTGGCGGGCTGAGGAGCCCAGCTGGGGGCAGCCAATATATAGGCCGGTTGGCCCTGGCGGGTCGGCATGAGAGAGGTCGTAACGGCTGAGGAAGGAGAGGTCTTCGACATAGAGCTTGAGGAATCGCTGCTCGAAGCTAACAGGCGTCTGGCAGAGCAGAACAGGGCCCTTCTGGATCAGCACGGCATCAGGGCCATAGATGTCATGGGCTCCGTGGGCTCGGGCAAGACCTCGCTCATATCGTGCCTCGTGGAACGCCTGAAGGACCAGTACCGCATAGCCTACATAGCCGGCGACCTCACGACCACCATAGATGCGGACCTCATAGCGAGACACGGCATACCGGTTGTCCAGGTGAACACGGGAAAGGAATGCCACTTAGACGCCAACCTGGTGGCCAAGGCCCTGAAGCGGCTCGACCTGGCCAGCACGGACCTGATATTCATAGAGAACGTGGGGAACCTCATATGCCCTGCTGAGTTCCCGCTCGGCTCCCACGACAGGCTCGTGGTCGTCAGCATAACCGAGGGGCCTTACGTGGTCATGAAGCATCCGTACATATTCATGGAGGCCCAGGTGGCCGTCATAAACAAGGTCGACCTGGCCGAAGTCATGGGCGTGGACGTGGGCAAGCTGGAGGCCGACATAAGGGCCGTGAACCCATCCTTAAGGACCGTCAGGACTTGCTGCCGAACGGGGGAGGGCGTAGAAGACGTCATAGAGGCCCTCGGCCTCTGAGGCGGAAGCATGCACGAGTTCTCCGTGGCCAAGAGGCTTTTTGACGTAGCCCTCAGGGCGGCTTTAGAGAACCATGCCGAGCGGGTGTCCGAGATAAGGCTTGTGATAGGCCGGCTGAGCCTCGTCAACCCGGACCAGCTGGCCTTCTGGTTCAGGGAGCTCTCGAAGGGCACGGTCCTGGAGGAAGCCAAATTAGACATAGAGTTCGAGGAAGCTGAGGTGGCCTGTCCGAGCTGCGGCTACAGAGGTCCCATAGGGCTTGAAGATAGGCCCGAATACCACCTGGTCTTCCCGACGCTGAGGTGCCCCAGCTGCGGCAGCAAGGTAAAGGTCCTTAGGGGCAGGGATTGCCTTATCAAGAGCATGAAGGTGCTCAGGAAAAAATAGCCTTCTGGTTTTCAGCGTTCTTAAAGCAGGCCCTTCTGCTTCAGGACCTCTATGACGGGCTCGGACCAAGTGACTATGCCCGGCCCGCCCGTCATTATGGCGGCGACGCCCAGCGTCTCGAATATCTCTTCCTTGGTGGCACCGTGCTCTATGGTGTGCCAGGTCATGCAGTGCTTGCAGCCGAGGGCCACGGCCAAGGCCAGGCCCATGAGCTCCTTGACCTTGGGGTCGAGGGCACCGGGCTTCATGGCAGCACCATACATGCGGACGAAGTGGGCTATGACCTCAGGGGCGTTGTCACACATGGCCTCTATGTGCGGCGGGACCATGCCCAGCTTTTCTTGGACCATCTTCTTGAACTCCTCGGCCACCTTCTTAGCTGCAGCCGCCATGCTGGCCACCGGCCCAGGAAGGGACCCTGTTTTTTAAAACTTTTACGGCCAGATATAGCAGGTCAGTAAGTATATCAAACTGGCCCAGAAAAGGCATAATTCGAGCGATAGCTCAAAAAGGAGACCGAAAGACTTTTTAATCACTCGGGAAGTGGGGCCGGGTGATAGGAAAGTGGCAGGGAAACCCGAGCAATTAGTGCTCTTCTACGACCCAGCCAGGTGCACCGGCTGCCGCTACTGCGAGATGGCCTGCTCCTACAAGCACTACGGCGTCCTCGACTTCAACAAGGCCAGGAGGCACGTGGTATTCGATCCAGAGCACGTGCTCTTCGAAGCCGTCCAGTGCAGGCACTGCGAGGAACCGGTTTGTGCCTCCGTCTGCCCCACGGAGGCCATAAGGAAGGACGAGAAGACGGGCTGGGTCCTCATAAACCCGATGAAGTGCATAGGCTGCCGATCGTGCGTCGTCTCCTGCCCGATGGGCGTCCCCTGGTTCGACGAGGACCTCAAGGTTGGCCGTGAAATGCGATTTCTGCGATGGGGACCCGTGGTGCGCCAAGTATTGCTCTGCCCAGGCCATCCAGGTCATGCCGAGGGAGGAGGCCCTGGAGCTCATGAGGCGTATATACGGGGTGTGAGCCATGAGGGCTGGTGAGATAGCAAGCAAGCTGAAGGAGGCCCTCGGTCCCAAGGCCCTCAAGATAGAAACTCCGACCGAGAGGCGTGTCTTCCTGACCGTCAAGGAGGAGGACCTAGAGGATGCCATGAAGGCCGTGATGGGCCTGGCCCGTGAGGCCCGCTTCATGACCATATCGGCCGTCGACGAGGGGCTCGACATAGAGCTGCTGTACCACGTGGACGTGAAGGGCACGGTCGTCACGGTTAGGATAAAGGTGCCAAAGGAGGAAATGGAAGTCCTAGATATATCGCACATAGCCCCGGCTGCCGAGTTCATAGAGCGTGAGATAAGGGACCTGTTCGGCATAGAGTTCGTGGGCCTCAAGCCCGAGAAGCTCTACACGCCAGAGGGATACGAGGAGAAGCCGCTTAGGAAGCCCATGGAAGGCCGCCTGCCTCCCCAGGCCAGGCCCATGGCTGAAGTGCTCATGGAATCCGCC
>NJEJ01000053.1 GCA_002255025.1 Candidatus Bathyarchaeota archaeon ex4484_135
GGTTGTCCGGCAGGGCAACGCCGGGCAGCCACGCCGGGGGGGATAAGGGCTGAAAGCATCTAAGCCCGAAGCCCCTCCCGAGACCAGGCGGCCACTCCCGGCCATTGGGGGCCCGGCGACGGGCCACCGGGCCGGGACGAGGGCTCCCGTAGAAGACGGGGTTGATGGGGTGGGGGTGTAAGCGCCGAGGCCCGACTTGGGCCGAGGCGTTCAGCCCGTCGCCCGAGGTGCTGGGCCGAAATGGGGCCCGCCCTGGGCGTCCCTGAACGGCCTCTGTGTGGCGGTTAAAGGTCCATCTGGGGCATGAGCCATCATTATGGGCTAAGCCAAGACGATTATCTCACTCAACGGCATCTAGTATCCTATATAGGAGCTTGAACATGAGGATCCTGGACAGCTCGTCCAATCTCTCCTCAATGGCTCCCGTTATGGTGGATGCCTGGGCTGGTTGGAATCTATAATCGTTGATTAGCACTTTCTTCAGCCTCCTGGGGCTGAGTTCCCCCGTCAAGATGGACTTGAGCATGGACTCGAAGAACCTGGCGGAGGCCACCAGATACCTTATGGGCAGGCTTACTTTGCTACTCCACTCCTCCATGGAGCTGTACTCGCCCGTGAAGAAGTCGATCCAGGTCTCTACCAGCCTCTTGAGTTCCTCCGGCTCTAAGTCTCTCAGCACCTCGGCGTCCTTCTCAGCCGTGGGTAAGGCGTGCAGTATCTTTTCCACCAGTGCCCTAGCGTTCGCCTCCGTGAAGCCCATGTGCTTTAGGTCCTTGATGACCTCCTCGGGCCCCTTGCTCGGTATGCTCTTCACCATGGCGAGCGTGAAGGCCATGAGCTCCTTGATGTCCTCAACATCTGATGTCCCGAGTTCCTCAGTTATCATGGATACTATCTCCTCCACGTCGGCTGGGGCAGAACCTATTATGAGTTCTATGACCTTCAACTGCTTCTCGAGCGGTATCCTCATGAACAACTTAGCCCCTTCTACCACGTCCCTGTACGGTATCTCGCCCATCGCCTTGACCGGCTGGCGGAATTTAATAAGCCTTCACGGCCCCTCAGAGCAGCTTAAGGTGGCCCGTCACCTTGTCCACTAGGCCAGAAGGTGCTGGCCCTATCCCGAGGCATGTCACCGTCCCGGGCTCTAGCTCCGTCAGGCCTTTGTCCACTATCAGGGCTGTTGGAAGGCCGAGCTCCCTGGCCTTACGCTCTAGCTCCAGCAGCTCGTCGAGCGAGCCGACCTTGAGGACCACCTTCTTCTGTCCTTCCTCCAGCCAGGCCCTGAGCCAATCAGGTCTTCTTGCCCTGGCTTCTTCGGCGGCTGACACGGCAGCATGGGCCACCTGGGCGGCCGTCTTGCCCATGCTCATGCTCAAGTCCGTCCGGACCACTATGACCTGCTTGTAGGCGAAGGTCGGCTTGGTCATGGTCTTGCCTCCCTGCCTAGGCCAGCTGATGCCTGGGTTCCCGTGCGGGAAAGGCTTTTACCCCATCGGCCTCAGGGACGGTGGCGATGAGGAGAGCTGGTGTTGCCGACGGATGACGTGAGACGCCAGGACCGAGCCGGAGGCCGATGGCTTTGTCGGCCGTAGTAAATGAGGCCGCCTGCATGGGCTGTGGCCTCTGTTCTGACCTCTGTCCCTTCGGTGCCATAAGGATGGAGGATCGGGTGCCCCGCATATCGGCTGAGAAGTGCAAGAGCTGTGGCCTCTGCGTTTCCTCCTGCCCCCGCTCGGCCATGGACCTCTCGGCCTGCAGCAACTCGACGTTGGCCAAGGCCATCTGGAGGGCCGCCCTGTCCGCCAGGAGGCCGAGGTGCCTCGTCTTCGCATGTGATCACTGTGGCCGGGAGGAAGTCGCCAAGGAGGTCAAGGCAGCGGGCCTAAGGAACGTGAGGTTCGCCAGGATACCGTGCGGTGCCCGGGTGGACCCAGTCCAGGTCCTCGAGGCCCTAGCTTCAGGCCTGGACCTGGTGGTGCTCATGTGCGAGCCAGACACTTGCGGCTACGAGGATGCGGTCTTGCATGCTGATGTGAAGCTCGAGCTGCTAGCGGCTTGTCTTGAGGAGTTAGGGCTTAGGGATAGGTTTCACGTTCTCAGGTGTACTCCTCAGGAGGCCTCGGAAATCGCTAAGACCATAATCGAATTAGCTGGAGGATCCGAAAGACATTAATAGATATAGGGCCCCCTCAGGCTGAGGGGGGAGCGAGGGAAAGTGGCTAAGGCACTTGTCGTAGATAGCCGTCTCTGTGTAGGATGTGGTAGGTGCGAGCTGACGTGTTCCTACCACTTCTTCAAGGTCTTTAACCCCTACAGGGCCGCAATAAAGGTCGTCAAGATGGAGCCTGGCATAGACACGCCCGTGTTCTGCATCCAGTGCGGTGCCTGCATGGTCGCCTGCCCAGAGGGGGCCTTATACAGGGACCCGGAGACGCTCGTGGTGAAGGTGAACGAGGAGAAGTGCAAGGGGTGCCCGATATGTGCGATGGCCTGCCCTTACGGTGCCATCCACGTGGACCCCGAGACGGGCAAGGCTGTAAAATGTGATTATTGTGGAGAATGTGTGGAGACCTGCCCACAGGGGGCCCTTAAGTTGGTCGATATAGAAGAACTGCCTTGGTTCAGGGCTAGGAGCATGGCCGTCGCCACGACAGCCGCTCCTCAGATGGCCCGCTGGCTCTGGTACAAGCTCCCCCGGTAAGAGGTGATGTGTCGTGCCCAGGGGATATGCTGGCAGGCTCCTGCGTGTTGACCTGACGGCGGGGAAGTGGAAGGCAGAGGAGATACCCGAGGGCATGATGAGGAACTTCGTGGGCGGCAACGGCTTTGCAGCCTACATAATGTTTAACGAGCTTAAGCCGGGCGTTGACCCGCTCGGGCCAGACAACATACTCATGTTCATGACCGGCCCACTGACGGGCACCCCGTTCCCAAGCTCGGGCAGGTATGCCATATACGCCAAATCGCCGCTCACGACGGCCGTCTGGGGTGAGGCCCACTCAGGTGGCTACTGGGGCCCAGAACTCAAGTATGCTGGCTTCGATGGCATAATCATAACGGGCCGGTCGGAGAAGCCCGTTTACCTGTGGATTCACGATGGAGAGGTCGAGATAAGGGACGCCAGCCACATCTGGGGCTTAGATGTCTTCGAGACGGAGACGGTCATAAAGCAGGAGCTCGGGGACGAGAAGGTCAAGGTGGCGTGCATAGGCCCTGCTGGCGAGAAGTTGGTCCGGCTGGCCTGCGTGATGAACGACCTGTATAGGGCAGCTGGCAGGTGCGGCCTCGGGGCCGTGATGGGCTCCAAGAAGCTGAAGGCCATCGCCGTGAGCGGCACCATGGACGTAGAGGTGGAGGACCCGGACAAGTTCATGGAGATCGTGAAGGAACTCTTGGAGAAGATGAAGGACAACCCGATAACGGGCCAGGCCCTCCCGACCTACGGCACAAACGTCTTGACGAACATAATAAACACGGCCGGTGGCCTCCCGACCTTCAACTTCCAGCAGGGCTGGCACCCGGAGGCCTGGCTTAACTCTGGCGAGCACATGAGGGATACCATCTTGGTCAAGAACAGGGGCTGCCGCTTCTGTTGGATAAGGTGTGCCCGCTTCTGTGTGATATCAACAGGACCGTATGCCGGCGTGGTAGGCGAGGGGCCAGAGTATGAGACCGTCTGGGCCTTCGGCTCTAATTGTGGCGTCTTCAGGTTGGACGCCATCCACGCGGCCAACACGCTCTGCAACAAGTATGGCCTTGACACCATCTCCACGGGCAACATAATAGGCTGGGCCATGGAACTCTACGAGCGTGGCATACTGACGAAGGAGGACACGGATGGCCTAGAGCTGACGTTCGGGAATCACGAGGCCATGGTAGAACTCGTCAAACGCATAGCCCTGAGGAAGGGCAAGCTGGGCAACCTCCTGGCAGAAGGATGGCACAGGGCAGCCGACAAGATAGGGAAGGGTTCTGAGAAGCTCATAATGGCCGTTAAGGGTCTCGGCCTACCAGCTTACGAGCCCAGGGCCTTCTGGGGCCACGCACTAGCCTACGCCACGAACGTAAGGGGCGGTTGCCACCTCAGGGCCTACATGATAGCCCCCGAGGTCCTGGGCGTCCCGAAGAAGATGGACCCGCTGACGACCGAGGGCAAGGCCGAGATGTGCATATTCTTCCAGAACTATTTCGCCTTCGTGGATAGCTCGCTCGTGTGTAAGTTCGTCACGTTCGCCCTCACGCCGGACGACTTCGCCAGGGCCATGGCGGCCTGCACGGGCTGGGATTGGACGGCCGACGAAATCCTGAAGGCGGGCGAACGCATCTACAACTTAGAACGCATGATACAGTGCCGCGAGGGCGTGGGCCGGAAGGACGACACCCTGCCCGACAGGTTCCTGAAGGAGCCAGCACCTGTCGGGCCAGCCAAGGACAAGGTAGTCCCGCTCAAGGAGATGCTCGACGAGTACTACAAGCTCAGGGGCTGGGACGTAGATACGGGCATACCTCTGCCCGAGACCCTCAAGAAGCTCGGGCTTGAAGAAGCCGCCAAGGCAGCAGAACAACTCCTCCGTAGATGAGTCTTCCCTGGAAACTCAGGTTTTTATTTGCTCTAACGGCCTTAGCCAGGGTAATGAAGGTCGAGGTCAGGGCCTTCGCCACATTATCCAACCTGGTGGGAGGCGGGTTCTTAGAAGTAGAGCTGCCTGAGGGCTCAACCGTGGGCGACCTACTGGCTGACCTAGCCCGTAGGCTCGGCAGGCCCTTTAGGGAAGCCGTGATGGAGGAAGATGGGCACTTGTCCAAATACGTCAAGGTGTTCGTGAGCGGCAGGGACATAGACTTCCTATCGGGCCTTGACACAACCCTCAAGGATGGCGATGAGGTCGCTCTCCTGCCGCTGGCCGGCGGGGGCTGACCTAAGGCATAAATCTCGGGCCTGCCCACGGACCGGTGGCCATGGGGAAGAAGGCTAAGGCGAGGCTTGCCCTCAAGTCAGCATCTAGGAAGCTGGGCAGGGCCTACCGGACCCTGGCGGCCTACAAGCCCCCGGCAACGGCCGTTGCCATAGCCGTCGTGGCCGTCGTGGCCTTCTTGCTCGGCGGCGGCCTATACGACCTGATACACAGCCCCAGGGTCGTCATACCCAGGCCCGGGACCATATGGATAACGTACCCGTACACCATGCTTGACCAGGTGCTCATGGAGAGCATCATATCCATGATGCTGTGGGGCCTGGGCTTCGCAGGCCTCTTCCTCATATACGAGAGCACTAAGTATGCGGATGAGCCCTCAAGGGCCTACTACAGGTTCATCATAGGGGTCTTCCTGCTCCTCCTGGCCTACTTCGCAGGACGATACATGCTCTACGAGCTCAAGATGAAGCCGGGCGGCTGAGGTCAGTAGGAGCTCGCTTCCTCAGCTATCCACCTGGTCAGCTCGGGCCTCAGGTCCCTGAGCATGGGGAGGAAGACGCCAGCCCGTTCAGCGTCGTGCAGGTCGACCTCGCCCATGACCATGTCTTCTTCATCATACTTGGCCTTCACTATTATGGAGCCGGTCGGCCCTATGAGCCTCGAGCCGCCCCAGAAGCCGAGGCCGTCCTCACGGCCAACCAGGTTGACGTAGGCCAGGTGGACCGTGTTCTCCAGGGCACGGGCGGACAACAGCGTTTCGAAGTAGGAACGCCTCACGCCTGGTGAAGCCGATATGCAAACTATGAACTGGGCTCCCTTAAGCCTCAGCAGCCTGGCCACCTCAGGGAAGAACACATCGTAGCATATCATGAGGCCTATGCGGCAGAGGCCCGTGTCGAAGACCTCTACCTTATCGCCTGGCCTGAAGTAGCGTTTCTCCTCGAAGACGCTGTGGGTTGGCAAGAACATCTTCCTGTAGGAGCCCACGAAGCCCCCTGGCCCTACTAGGACGGACGTGTTGTATAACACGGAGCCAGATATCCGGCTCTTCTCCGGGAGGCCGAAGACTATGTAGAGGCCTGTTTCCCTGGCGACCTCAGCCATCTTCTCCGTGGCAGGGCCGGGGACCGGCTCGGCCAGCTCGTAGAAAAGGTCGCGGCAAACGTAGCCCGTGGCTGAGAGCTCCGGGAACACCACTAGGTCGGCACCTTCCCGCTTGGCCCTCTTGGCCATCTCCTCCATCTTGGCCAAGTTGGCCTCCTTATCGCCCACGGAGCACTCCATCTGGGCCAGGGCCACCTTGAATCTCTCGCGGGCCATACGGGCCTCACCTCCACCCGGGCGTGTAGGGCAGCCTGAAGTCCATGCCGGCCGTGCGGTAGGCCAGCTTTATGGTCAGCGGGAACCTCCTCTTGTGCTCGTTGGCCAGCCAGCGGTCCCTGACGGCTAACACGGCCTCCAGGGGCAGGCCCAAATCGGACGCTATTCGCTCGGGCCTCATGAAGTGCTCGAGGCCATACAGTATCAGGTCCAACACGTCGTAACTCATGCCGAGCTCACCCTCGGCCGTCTGGCCGGGCAGCAGGCCGGGCGTGGGGGGCTTCTCAACGATCTCCCTCGGGATGCCCAGGTGCCTGGCCAGCTGCCGGACCTGCGTCTTGAAGAGGTCCACTATGGGCTCTATGTCGGCTGCACCATCTCCCCACTTCGTGTAATAGCCCAGCATGACCTCCGACTTGTCCGTGGCCCCGCACACGAGCATGCCGAGCTTGTTCGCATAGTAGTATAGGCAGGTCATGCGGACCCTGGGCTTTA
>NJEJ01000054.1 GCA_002255025.1 Candidatus Bathyarchaeota archaeon ex4484_135
CTCCCTTATCTCCTCTATGGCCTTGGGTATGATGTCCTCGACACGCCAGTTCGGCCTGCAGCCGCACACCTTGAAGACGAAGTTGGCCAGCATCTTCTGCCCGTTGGCTGTGTGGACGACCTCCGGGTGCCACTGGAGTCCGTATATGCGGCCCTCAGGGTCCCTGAAGGCAGCTATCGGGCAGTTATCCGTCTCAGCCAGTACTTCAAAGCCCTCAGGCAGCCTGACGACCCGGTCAGAATGGCTCATCCAAACACGCTCCACGGGCCCCAGGCCCTCTAGGACCCCGACGGGCCTCAATATCCGGGCCTCTGCCACGCCATACTCGGCCACATGACCACGCCTCACCTCGCCGCCCAAGACGTGGGCCAGAAGTTGGTGGCCGTAGCATATGCCCAGGACGGGCAGGCCGAGTTCCAGGACGCCCGGCTGGAGGCTAGGGGCCCCTGGCTCATATATGCTTGCTGGCCCGCCCGACAGTATGAGGCCCTTGAGCACCATCCGGTCCCCAAGGGCCCTCAGCTCCTCGGGCCCGGTGTCCCCGGGCAGTATCTCGGAGTAGACACTCAGGTCCCTGATGCGTCTCGCTATCAGGTGGCAGTACTGGCCCCCGAAGTCCAGGACCGCTATGCCATCGGGCCTCATGACCTATCAACTTCCGCTGGGGGCCCTAATAAGGGGCTTTGAGCCAGCCATGTGGGTGCGGTAGTTGAGGGAGGAAGTGCTCTGGTGGATGGAATCTGCTCAGCGGAACCTCAGGAGAGCCGAGAATGCTATGGAAGCTCTGGATTACGCAGAAGCCGTCTTCTGGTGCCATCAGGCCGTGGAATTCGCTTTAAAAGCCTTCATCCTCTGGAGAGGCGAGCTGCCCATTAAGACCCATAACCTTGCCAGGCTCGCTGAGCAAGCTGGCTTGAGAGATGTTTTCCCGGCCCATGAGCTATCCGAGCTCTCGCCATATTACTCCATATCAAGATACCCAGATGTATTTGAAGGCATTCTCGAGGTCGAGGAGGAAACGGCGAGCAGGTTTTACCGCCTCGCCTCCCACGTATTAAAGGAGTTCAAGAGGAGAATGGGCCTTGAAGGGAGGTAAGCGGGTAGACCAGTCCGTGCTCACGATCGTGAGGGAATTCCTGTCAAAGTTGGCCGGGGAAGTCAACCTAAGGGAAGCCTACCTGTTCGGCAGCACAGCCCGAGGGGAGCGCTTGGCCGAGAGCGACGTGGATTTAGTCGTCGTGGCAGATGAATTTGAAGGCATGCCCCTCTCGGAGCGTATAAGGGTCGTTTACCGCATCTGGCCCTTGGACAAGCTGTCGGCCGACATAATCCCCTTAGGGCCGGAGGAGTTCGAGCGCAAGAAAGAGCGGAGCGTGGTCCTGAGGGACGCAGCCCGCTATTGGGTGAAGGTGTGGCCTTAAGCCAGGCCGCAGCATGGGACAACCGTAGGGCAGATGTGCCCGGGCCCGCCGGGAGACGTCCTTATGGGAAACTCCTTTATCCCGGCCCCGTGTAGCGTGTCCAGGGTGGGGGAGTTGACCCGCATGTTCGATGAGAAGTTCCTGGCGGAGCTCGAGCGTGAGGTAGAGAGGTGGGAGAAGGAAACGGTTCCCAAGTGGCTCTCACGCATCCCGGAGCGTAGGAAGGAATTCGTCACTACCTCCGGCATAACGATAAAACGCATTTACACACCCCTGGACGTAGCGGACAAGGACTACATGCGTGATTTGGGCCTACCGGGCGAATACCCGTTCACCCGCGGGATACACGCCACCATGTACAGGGCCCGCATATGGACCATGAGGCAGTTCTCCGGCTTCGGGACGGCCGAGGATACGAACAAGCGTTTCAAGTACCTCATAAAAGAGGGCGAGACGGGCCTGAGCATAGCCTTTGATTACCCGACCATAATGGGATACGATTCCGACCACCCGATGGCACGTGGCGAGGTGGGCGTCTGTGGCGTGGCCATAGACACCCTGAAGGACTTCGAGATACTCTTCGATGGCATACCCATGGATAAGGTGACGACCTCCATGACCATAAACGGCCCGACCATACCCATATTGTCCATGTATATAGCCACGGCCGAGAAGCAGGGCGTCCCACAGGAATGCCTGGGCGGGACCGTCCAGAACGACATGCTGAAGGAGTTCATAGGGCAGAAACTCATAATATGGCCGCCCGAGCCGTCCGTGAAACTCGTGGTGGACGTGATTGAATACTGCACGAAGCACATGCCGAGGTGGAACCCGATAAGCATAAGCGGCTACCACATACGCGAGGCAGGTGCAAATGCCGTCCAGGAGCTGGCCTTCACCCTGGCGGACGCCATAGCCTACGTGGAGGAGTGCGTAGAGCGTGGCATGAAGGTAGATGAGTTCGCACCAAGGCTTTCCTTCTTCTTCGCTTCTCACAACAACTTCTTCGAGGAGATAGCGAAGTTTAGAGCCGCCAGGCGTATGTGGGCCAAGATAGTGAAAGAGCGTTTCGGTGCCGAGAAGCCCAGGTCCATGTGGATGAGGATGCACGTCCAGACGTCAGGGGCCACTCTGACGGCCCAACAGCCAGTCAACAACGTGGTGAGAGTGACCATCCAGTGCCTAGCGGCCGTCCTCGGTGGTGCCCAATCGATACACACCAACTCCTTTGACGAAACGCTCTGCCTGCCGACTGAGGAAGCGGTTCGTGTGGCCCTGAGGACCCAGCAGATAATAGCTTACGAGAGCGGCGTGGCGGACGTGGTAGACCCGCTTGGAGGCTCCTACTTCGTGGAGTGGCTCACGGACGAGGTAGAGGAGCGGGCCTGGCGTTACATAGACCGCATAGACAGCATGGGAGGCATGGTCAGGGCCATAGAGAAGGGCTACCCGCAGCGTGAGGTCGCCAACTCGGCCTACAAGTACCAGAGGGGCGTGGACACTGGCGAGATACCCATCGTGGGCGTGAACTGCTTCGAGGTCCCGCCCGAGGAAGATTGGGTCCCAATCGACCCGGCCTGGGTGGTCAGGCGTGCCAAGGAGTACGAGGAGAGGCAGCTCGAGAGGCTCGAGCGTGTGAAGGCCGAGAGGGACCAGAAGAAGGTCGAGGAACGCTTGGACGCCCTCAGGAGGGCTGCCGAGAAGAACGAGAACGTCTTCCCATACGTGCTCGAGGCCGTGAAGGCCTACGCCACGTTGGGCGAGATCTGCGGCGTCCTGAGAGAGGTCTACGGCGAGTGGAAGGAGCTCATAATAATATGAGCTTGGGCGAGCTGCTGGAGGCCCTTGAGGCCTGCCGGAAGTGCGATTTCATAGACAAGCCCTTCCTCCTCCACGGGGCCTACGAGCGGTGGCTTCCGGGAAAAGTCAAGCTCCTTTTGATAGCTGAATCCCCTCCTCCGGGCCATAAGCCGGATTTCTTCTACAACCTCGGGACACCCGACAGGCTGAGGAGGAACCTGAAGGCCATACTGGGCCTCGAGGTCCCGGACCCCGAAGTCCCGAGGTGGCTGAGGGAATCCGGCATCTTCCTCACGAGTGCCGTGAAGTGCAGGCCCATCAGGCCGGGCGGTCGGGCCCAGGACGAACGCCTCCTCAGGCAGATGGCCCTCAACTGCACGGCCATCCTAGACTTAGAACTCAGGGCCTTGAGGCCTAAGAAAGTGATGGTCATGGGGAAGATAGCTGAGCTGGCGTCGAGCGTCCTGGGCTTAAGGCCTTACAGGACTTTCCCCCACCCAAATTACATAATGAGGTTCAAGAGGGAGTTCATCCCGGCCGTGAGGAAGGCCATATTTGATGCTATATCTGACCCTTAAGGCTTCTCCTGGCCAGCTCCTCGACTGGGAGCCCTCTTGCCCTAGCCCACTCGGCCAGCGGGCCCGTTATGACCACGGGCTTCTCGGCTAGGTCAGCTACACGCCTGCAGCCCGTCGCGAACACGGCCGTCCTCAGCTCTTCCATCAGCGTCCTCAGCTTCTCCTTCACGGCCTCAGGCCCTTTCATGGCCACCTTCAGTATCGGGAGGGCAGCCCCCGTCATGTCGGCCCCGAGGGCCAAGCACTTGGCCATGTCCAAGCCCGTCCTGAGGCCACCTGAGGCTATCACGGCCAATTTGGTGGAGCTGGTGACCTCTAAGATGCTGGCCGCCGTCGGTATGCCCCAGTCCCAGAAGGTCCTGCCGAGTTCGGCCTTGAGGACACCGCCAGCCTCGAGGGCCCTGTAGTACTCGACGGCTGCCCAGCTCGTCCCGCCAGCACCTGCCACGTCAACGGCGTCCACGCCAACTCGCTCGAGTTCCCTCGCCACCTCAGCCGATATACCAAATCCCACTTCCTTCACGACCACAGGGATATCGAGGCTATCTGTTATCTCGGCCAGCCGCTCCAAGAAGGGCCTCCCGCTCGAGCCTCTCAGGGCCTGCACGACCTCCTGCAGGGGATTGAGGTGGATGGCCAGGGCATCTGCCTCCACCATGCATATTATCCTCTCGAGGGCCTCTACGGGCAGCCCGTTGGCCACCTCTTGGTACCCTATGTTGGCCATTATGAAGGCCGTTGGAGCTGCTTCCCTCGCCACCCTGAACGTCTTGGCGAGGCCCGGGTCCTCGAGAGCTGCCCTCTGGCTGCCGAGGCCCATGCCGAGGCCCAGTTCTTCCACGGCCTCTGCTATCGCCTTATTTATCGGGACGGCTTCCTCCGTGCCGCCCGTCATGGCGGAGACGATTATGGGGGCCGAGAACTCGTGGCCCAAGAACTCGGTCCTGAGGTCCACATCACCGTAATCGACCTCGGGCAGGGCGGAATGCACGAGCCAGACGTGCTCCAACCAGGTCGTTATGTTCTTCGCCTCTACCTCTTCCTCGAGGCATATCCTTATGTGTTCTGCCTTACGCTCCCTTACCTTCCCCGCCAATACCGGCACCTGCCTGAGGTCATGGCATTCTTCTTTTAAGGATTGGCGGCTTCGTGATGCCGAGGTGAGGACCTTTAAAAAGCCGAGGCTGCTGGCCAAGGCCTTCAGGACCCGCTACTGGAGGCCCGGGACGGATTTCGCCCGTGAGGTCATAAGGGCCATCAGGAGGTCCCTGAGGGATGGGGACTTCTTGGTCATATCGGAGAAGGCCATATCAACTGCCCTCGGGAGGCTCGTGGACGAATCCAAGGTCAAGCCGAGTTCACTGGCCTCCTTCTTGGCGAGGTTCTGGATAAGGGTGGCCTGGGGCTACTTCCTTGGCCCGCTCTGCCGCATGAGTTGGAGGACCGTACGGAACCTGAGGTCCTACCCGGTCCCTGAGGGTGCCTGCCACAAGCAGGTCGTGCTGAGGCTGGCGGGCCTGCTGGGTGCCCTCATGTGGGGCTCCGAGGGAGGCGTGGACGCCAGCAACCTCCCCTACACCCTCGTGTCCTTGCCCCTCAAGCCCGGCCTGGCCCAGGCCATAGCCGAGAAGTTGGAGGAACTCGTGAGGGAAGAGTTGGGCAAGAAGGTGACCGTCTTAATCGTGGATTCCGATAGGACTTACTCCCTGGGGTGTATCCACATATCGCCGAGGAAGACGGCCGTCAAGGGCATAATAGGGGGCCTCGGCATCCTGGCCTACGTGCTCGGGAACGCCCTGAGGCTTAAGGGACGCCCGACCCCCGTGGCGTGCAGCAATCGGTCCCTAAGGGCCGAGCTGGCCCTGAGAATTGCCTCTTTAGCAGAGAAGGTCATGGGTCACGGTGCTGGCAGGGACGTATGGGAGATGGCCTCTAGGTTCGGCGTCGGGTTGACCGAGGTCACGTGGGAAATGCTCGAGTCCGTAGAACACAGGCCGGTGGCCATCGTTAAGTTGAGGAAATGAGCTATTACTCGCCCTTCTCTTCTTCCTCGGCCCCGGCTTCTTCTACCTCTTCCTCCTCTGGCCCAAGCCCGAACTCCTCTACCGGCAGCCTTGGTGGGTTGAGGACGTATATGCCCAGCTCACGGGCCCTCTCCATTATCTCGAGCTTCTTCTTCAGGCCCACGGTCCTGGCGATACGGGCCGCCTGGGTAGCGGGGTTCAGCTGCTCGAGTTCCTCAACGTTGTGCACCAAGACCTCTTGGAATCCCGATGGGTGGAGCCCTCTGGCCTTGGAAGGCCCCCTGTAGCCGACCTTTACTATCGGTGGCCATCCCTTCTTCTGCAGCCTCATCTTGCTGTCCATGCCCCTCGGCTTACGCCAGGACTCCTTCACCCTAACGTATCGCCAGGACTCCTGCCTGACGAAGTCTGGCTTCTTGGCCTTCACCTTCTCCCTGAGGGCTACCAGGTCCTTGAACGGCCTCTTGCGGGCCTCTGCTTCCTCCGAGTTCATGGCCTAAGACACTCCGGGCCACCATATATAAGCCGTTCGGGCCAAGATAGAGGGACTAAAAATGAGAGCGACGGGGGCCCTAGGCCCCCGTCAGGAGGGCTGGCAAGAAGGCTGCTAAGAATGCCCTCAGGTCCTCTTGGCCATGGCCACACGCTGGTAAATGGACATGGCGACTTCTTCTGTCTTCTTCTTTTTCACGTCAAATACCATGTTCTGGATCAGCCCGCTCTCGTCCGTGTA
>NJEJ01000055.1 GCA_002255025.1 Candidatus Bathyarchaeota archaeon ex4484_135
GACTCCACGGACGAGACGGTCGAGATATTGAAGAAGTGGTCTAAGCACCCGAAGGTCAGGGTCATCCACAGGGCCGAGAGGAAGGGCTGGAAGGGAGGGGCCCTAGACGAGGGCCTGAAGCACGTGGATCCCAGGACGGAGTTCCTATTAGTTGTGGACGCCGACCAGGTGGTCCCAAGGAGCATCATAAAGAAGATGTTGACCAGGTTCACGAACGATAGGGTGGCAGCCGTCCAGGGTCGCTCCTTATCCATATTGAACGCTGATGAAAACTGGGTCACCATGGCCGCCAGGACCTTCTCGACCCTGGGCTTCGCGGTAGAGCACCCGGGCAGGTTCGCCATGGGAGGGGCGAACCCGCTCTCGGGCTCCACCATGATGGTCCGGAAGGACGTGCTTGAGGAGGTCGGAGGGTTCGGGGACAGCATAACCGAGGACTACGACCTGACGCTCAGGATTTACCTCCACGGGTATGAGGTCGTCTATGACGACTCGGTCAAGAGCCTGACGGAATGCCCCTCGACCGCATGGGACCTCATGAAGCAGATGTGCCGGTGGCTGGAGGGCAGGGTGAGGAACTTCAAGAAGAGGTTCAAGGACATAATCAAGTCGGGCAAGCTGTCCTTGAGGAAGAAGCTGGACCTGATGTTGGAGTGCCTGGCTAATACGGCTGCCATCGCAGCCGTGCTGGGCGGCCTCTGCTGGTTCATATCGTTCCTCACGGGCGTCCAGGTGCCAAGCTTCCTAGCCTTCCTGGGCCTGCCGGACCCAGTCCAGCTGGCCTTCTCGACCTACTTGCTCGTGGGCTACCCGCTCGTGGTCTTCGCTGCCCTGAAGAAGGAAGGCGAGAAGAGGACGGTCGGCTGGCTCATATCGTTCTTCTTGGCTATGGGCTTGGCGGTTCCGTTCTCCCTCGGGGCCTTGCTCAGGGGTGCGTTCGCCAACACGGGCTACTTCTACAGGACCGTCAAGACGGGCCGTATAACCATGTTAGGGGAGTTCCTGAGCGAGGAATACGTGATGAGGGGCGGCGTACAGGCCCCCTATGGCCTGGAGGGCTCGTCTGGCTTAGGCCTCCTAGCCGGGCTATTCACCCGGCCCCCGAACATGCTCTGAGCACGTTCCTCCTTATTAGGTACCTTCCTCATCTTGCTAGTCCATCAGCAAATGCCATAAGTTTACCTGCCATAAGAGTTGCTCAGAACGCCAGGTTGCGGAAGACTTATCCCGACAGCACGGGCTATATTTCATGGATCAGTCTTGAAGACCGTGGTGATAAAGCTGGAGGTCCCGGACTGGCTGGACGAGGAGGCCTTGAGGAAAACCATCAAGAAGGCCATCTATGAGTTCCTAGCACCGGACAGACTATCGGCTGAGGAGGTGAAGGAGCTTTTTGGCACGGTGGAGGAAGAAGTGCCTGACGAGCTGTTCAAAGGACTTAGGGAGAAGGAGAGGGAAAGGGTGAGATGCCTGTACTAGATACATCTGAGCTTATCGAGAGGCTCAAACGTGGTGAGGAGGTAGCAGATGATATAACAGTCGTCTCCCTAGTAGAGTATCCGAAGGTATCAGTCATCCTCTCTTCAAGGGCTCCGTGCTTTTCCCGAAAGTTGAGGATTACATAACGGCATTTAACATCCAGTGCGAGCTCCTGCGGATAGGGAGGCCTAAGAGCTTCTCAGACCTCATAGTAGGGGCGAGAAGCTTATAACAAGAGATAAAGATTTCACGGACATAGCCAGGGTATCGGGCTTGAATGTTGAGATAATCCAGTAACAGCTCACGATTTTGAGGTCGTGAGCTGTTCAACATAAGCATGTTTCTCCTTAATTAGGCACCTCTCTCACGACATCGGGGAGCGGGCTTGGAGGCCCGTATGCTGGAGATAGACGGTTCCATCAAGAGCGGGAGCGGCACCATGCTCCGCTTATCCGTGGCCTTCTCGGCCATAACAGGCCAGCCGCTACACATGTTCAACATAAGGGCTAAGAGGTCTAACCCAGGTCTCAGGCCCCAACACTTAGAGGCCGTCCTCACGGCTGCCAAGCTCTGCAGGGCCCGTGTTGAGGGGGCCCGCGTGGGCTCCATGGAGATAACCTTCGAGCCGGGCCCCATAGAAGGCGGGACGGTGAGGGCCGAGATAGGCACGGCCGGCAGCATACCCATGCTCATAATGACCATACTGCCCATATGCATCTTCGCCAAATCGCCCGTGAGGGTCCTGATAGATAAGGGCGGGACAGACGTGAGGCATTCGCCCACCATAAACTACATGCGTTTCGTCTTCCTGCCCGTGTTGGCCAGGATGGGTGTAAAGGCCCGGATAAGGGTCCTGAGGTACGGTTATTACCCGAGGGGCATGGGGGCTGCCGAGCTGTCCGTCCAACCCGTGAGGGCCCTCAAGCCTCTCGTCCTAGAGGAGTTCGGGTCCGTGGAGGAAGTAAGAGGCATATCGGTCTGCACCTTCCTGGAGGAACGCAAGGTGGCCGACAGGCAGGCTAAAGCGGCCCGGAAGATACTGGCCAAGGAAGGGCTCGAGGCCGATATAGAGGTCATTTACGACCGGTCGAACCCGGTCCAGAGGGGTAGCTCCATAGTCCTTTGGGCCAAGACGGACAGAGGGGTCATCCTGGGCTCGGACGCCATAGGCGAGCTGGGCAAGCCAGCCGAGCAAGTCGGGCGTGAGGCAGCTGAGGGCCTCTTAGCGGAGCTGAGGGCCCGGGCCACGGCTGACGTGCACATGGCCGACATGCTCGTGCCCTACGTGGCCCTGGCGGAAGGCCGCTCGGCCTACCTGACGAGGGGCCTAACGGACCACTTAGACGCCAACATATGGCTGGCCGAGAAAATATTAGGCGTGAAGTTCAGGATCCAGAAAATCGATGGCCTTTACCGGGTTGAGAAAACCGCCTGAACCAGCTGGCCGATTAGCCGATGTAGTTGGTTGCACTAACGTTTTCCTCTTAAGTAACCGGCGATCGAAGCCACAGGGTGAATATTTAAATCCCCCTCCCCACCAGCCTGGCGGGTGAATAACCATGAAGCCGAGGTGCTGGCGTAGAATGGAGTCTCCGCCCTACACTAGGCGTGAGTATATTGACGGCATACCAGACCCGAAGATAAGGAAGTTCACGCACGGCGACCCGAACAGGCAGTTCCAGTACGAGCTCGTCTTGATAGCCAAGAAACCCGGCCAGATAAGGCATAATGCCCTTGAGGCAGCCCGTGTGGCCGCCAACAAGTACCTGGAGACTAAGCTTGGGAAGAACAACTACTTCTTCAGGGTCGTGCCTTACCCACACCACGTCCTACGCGAGAACAAGATGATATTCGGTGCCGGTGCCGACAGATTACAGGACGGCATGAGACTGGCCTTCGGGAAGCCCGTTGGGACAGCTGCCCAGGTCTGGGAGGGCTCCCAGGTCCTCTTGGTTCGGGTGGACGAGCCTGGCCTCGAGATAGCCAAGGAAGCCCTGAGGCGTGGGGCTGCTAAGCTCCCGATACCGTGTAGAATAGTGATAAAGAAACTGGAGGCCGATTGACCTCTAAGGCCCGTTTGAGTTAAGTCGGGAAGGCTTATTATGCCCGGGAAACTACAAGCTTGGGATGTCATCGGGAGAAGTCCACGTGGTAGAACGGGAGAAAATCGAGCCCGGCCAGATAATCGTAGTGGGCCTGCCAGACGTGGGCCTGGTAGGCGTCATAGCTGCCCAGTACCTCGTGGAGAAACTCGGTTTACGTGAGATAGCGTACGTCCGGTCTGATCTGCTCCCACCGATAGCCGTCCTGCACGGGGGCCTGCCCCACTCGCCCATAAGGGTCTTCGGGGGCAAGGGCATATTGGTCATAGTATCCGAGACAGCCGTCCCGGCCAGTGCAGTAGCACCGCTCTCCAGGGCCATAGTAGAGTGGTGCCGCTCTAAGAACGCGAAGCTCATAATATCCTTATCGGGCATACCGGTCCCGAACAGGACGGACATAGAGAAGCCCTCTGTCTTCGGTGCCGCTAGCCTGCCCGAGGGCCTCGACCTGCTGAAGAAGCACGACATAAAAGTCCTGGAGAGCGGCATAATGGTAGGCCCATATGCCCTGATACTCAGGTACTGTGCCGAACACGGCCTGCCAGCCCTCGTGCTATCAGCTCAGTGCTTCTTCGCTTACCCGGACCCCGAGGCAGCTGCGTCAGTTCTAGCCAAGCTGGCGGGGATACTCGGCCTCGAGCTGAACGTGGAGGAGCTGGTGCATAAGGGCGAGGAGATAAGGCTCAGGGCCAGGGACATAATGAGGAGGACCCAGCGTGAGATGGCACGTATGAAGAAGACGCAGGAGTATGATATACCCTTATACGTGTGAGCCCGGCGGTGATAGGTGATGTCGGCCAGGGAGAGGCCCAGGAGAAGGGACCTGTTGGAGCTGCTCCTAGAGTACATGGAGGAACTCCAGAGGGCTTCCGAGGAAGTCTTCGAGACCCTCCTAGAGCCCAGCAGGCCATCCTGGGATGTCCGGGACGGCTGCATAGAACCCCTGACGCACATATCCGTGTCGCCCGATGAGGTCATCGTCACCATGGACTTGCCCTTCGTGAAGCCTGAGACCATAAGGGTCAAGCCGGTCGAGGAGGACCTGATAGAGGTAGTAGCCGAAATGAGGAAGGCCCTGAAGCCCAGAGACCTCGGTGTCGTCCACGTGGAAGGCGAGCTACGCCAGCTGCGGTGCAGGACCAGGCTACCCGTGCCCGTGGAGATAAGGGCCATGAAGTTTGAGTTCAGGAAGGGCATACTAGAGGTAAGGCTGCCGAGGAAGAAGGTACAAATAAGCTGAGGGCTTGGTCCGCAGGCTTTTCAGGAGGCCCACTCTATCTCCTTCTCGGCCTTCTCGGACAGGAAGGCCACCGCGTTCAAGATGCTCTTCCCTATGTCCAATACGTCTATCCCTATGAGCACCATGAGGACCCTGCTGACATCCAACGTGAAGCCCACGGAGCCCCCGCCGGGGACGCCGAACTGGCTCAGTGGGATGGACAGCTCCATTATGCCCCCGCCGGATGCATATATGAAGAAGAACAGCATGGTCAAGCCCCTCCCGACGGAAAAGAAGTGCTCTAACACGGTGCCCTTAGTCAGCTCTATGGCTACCGTGTAGAAGATGACTATCGTGGCGAAGTACTCGAGGAGCCTCAGCGGCGTGGGCATGCTGGCCACAGGGAACATCTGCTCTACCGTCTCGAAGGCCCTCGAGAGCAGGTACTTCGGTATGAGGTAGGAGGTCACGTAGGCCAGTAGGCCTGAGGCGGTGGCCTTCCCCACCCTGACCAGTATCGTCTTGACGAGCTTGACCTCAACCATGCGACATCACCTCTAGGGCTAGGTCGAGCGTTCCGAGGAGCAAGTGTACGACCAAGTGCCAGCTAGCCGTCATGTAGGCCGTCTGGAGCGGTATGGATATGGTGCCTGAGAAAACGGTCCCCGCGTCCACGGCTGTCGGGTCCGAGATGCCCACGCTGCCGCCCGTCTCGTTCAGGACCTCGAGCTTGAACTGGTAGGGGAGCGGGGACTTGTTAGCGAAAACTAGGTCTACCTCCATGGTGTTCCCGATTACCCTCCAATCCGATATGGTGAACCCGGACATGAGGGCTCCCCAGGGGAGGGACAGGTTAGCCGCCAGGCTGGCCTCGACCATGTAGGCGTAGGTCAGCCTTATGGTGATGGTGGCGTTCAGCCACGTGTCGTTGAAGACTAATATCCTCACCAAGGTCTCATTCCCGGTGAGCTCGGCTAAATCCACGATGATAGCATGAGGAATCGTCTGGTCCGCCCCGCTCCTGATAGTGAAGGGGCCTGACGTAGAATTTGATAAAGGGGTCAGTCCTAAGAAGACCTCGGACATGACCATTAGGTCCGTTATATCGTGGAAGCCGTTATTGACTATGGTTATGTTCAATCCCACGGAGACCGCTGACCCGATGCCCGTTACATCGGCCGAGCTTATGTTGAAGTCGAGCTGGGTAGCCGAGTAGATGGCAGTTGCCACGAACACGCCCATGAAGAGCCAGAGTATTCCCGTGGCTATCGAAAGCCCCCTTATCGCGAGCCTCACGACTGCTCACCTCCGGGTCCGCAGCCCGTCAAGTTCTACGCTGACTCCACGCCCGGGTATGCAGTTGGAGGTGCCGACGGAGGTGGGGCAGGAGCGGACGGGAGAGGCCTTGGAGGTGCCCTCGCCGGTGCCTTGGGCAGGGGCGTCCTGAACAGCTGGGCCCCCCGGCTGGTCAAGGTGACGCCAGCCCATCCCATAACGCCGAGGAACATGACCATTATGCAGCTCTTGACCAGAGGGCCTAGGACAGCTGTGAAGGCCTCCCACGGGTTAGCAGCACCCGTCACGAGGAGCTCGAGCTGTGTGGCCTCGAGGAACGCGTTATAGGCACAGTAGAACGTGAACAAGACGAGGCCTATCCCGACGGCCAACAGGGCTGCTCCAGCTGCTTTG
>NJEJ01000056.1 GCA_002255025.1 Candidatus Bathyarchaeota archaeon ex4484_135
TGCCTATTTTGAAAAAGGAACACTTCATATTCTGGGTTATTTTTTGGATTATAAAAACCCGACCCTAATTGCCAAATTAAAAAAATTTCAACAGGTCAGGGCTGGCGATGCCTCAGGCTCGCTGGCACTACACCAGGCTTCCATAGACGTGATATCCGGCTCCTCGAGGACGGCCTTGGCCTGTGGGGTCGAGAAGATGACGGACGTCATGATCCAGGAGGTCGAGCGGGTGGGCATGCTCTTCGAGGACGCGAGGACCACCTTCCACTCGGGCATAACCATCCCGGGCCTCTGTGCCATATTGACCAAGCTCTACATGGAGCGTTACGGAGCCGATTACGAGGACCTGGTCCTCTTCGCCGTGAACGACCACAGGAACGCGGCTAATAACCCGTACGCCCAGTATCCCTTCTCGATAGACGTAAAGGCCGTCATGAGCTCGCCGCTCATTGCTGACCCCATAAGGCTCTTCGACACGGCTGGCGTGGGGGATGGTGCTGCCGCCGTGGTCCTCTGTGGGCCCAATGATGCCAAGCGTATTGCTGACACGCCGGTGGCCATCTTGGCTTCTGAGGTAGCGTGCTCGAGGATGAGCTTGAGCGAGCGTGAAGATCTACTGTCCATAGGCTCCCTCAGGTTGGCGGCCAAGAAGGCCCTTTGGTCAAGGAGGAGCGGATAGCCGTGGGAGCTGATTACCCGGTGAACACCATGGGAGGCCTCAAGGGACGAGGACACCCGTGGGGTGCCACGGGCCTCTACCAGGCCGTGGAAGCCGCCTGGCAGCTCAGGGGGGAAGCTGGCAAAAACCAGGTGGACGGAGCTGAGGTAGGCCTGACGCACAACATGTGCGGCCTCGGGTCCATCTCGTGCGTCCACATATTGGCCCGGTGGGAGGTGGTAGCATGAGCGTCCCGAGGTTCTGGCGTGAGATACCGCACAAGTACAGGCTCTTGGGCAGCAAGTGCCGTTCCTGCGGGGCCGTATATCACCCGAGGAGGCCCACCTGCCCGAGGTGTGGCTCAAGGGATATGGAGGAAATAGTCCTGAGCGGCCGGGGCCGCCTCCTGGCCTACACGGTCATAAGGAGGCCTCCCTCTGACCTGGAGGAGTTCAGGCCCTACATAGTGGGCCTGATAGAACTTGAGGAAGGCGTCAAGGTGCTAGGCCAGATAGTGGATTGCGGGCCAGAGGACCTGAGGCCCGGCCTAGAGGTCGAGGCCACGTTGAGGCGTATAAGGGCACATGGCTCCTCGGGCGTGATAGAATACGGTTACAAGTTCAGGCCAGCCCTCAGGTGGGATAAAGAAAGCAGTTCTCAACGGCCTTCTTAACCCGGCCACTTGAATTCCAGGAGGCCTAGGAACCGAGGGCATCGAGCAGGCCTTCGGCGTAAGAGGAAGCAGCTATGCTCGTCAGGGGCCTTCCGGTCCTTAAGAAGCCCTTTGCGTCCTCGTGGTACCGCCTGGCCATGTCAAGGACGTAATCGAGGTCCTCCTGCTTCACATGTCCGGCTCCCTGAGCCACCTTGAGCGTTGAGAAGGCCACTTCTAGGTTAACCACGTATTTCTCGGCCAACCTGCGTGCTTCTTCCTCAAGCCCCACACCTGATCACCCAATCGGGTGCCCCTGTCAGGACCTTAAGGGCCTCTGCCTCCAAGAAGTGGAGGCTGGCCGGGAAGACGAGCGTGTGGGGCGGGGGCCCGAAGTCATAATCCATAAGGGCCTTTATGCTGTCCGCCTTGACGACGGGCTCGGGCGAGCCAGCTCTCGCTATCCCAACGGCCAAGCTATCCGGCCTAAGGAGGCCTCTCCCGAGCTCTTCCTCGAGCTTCAACATGACCTCTAGGCCTTCCCTCACGGTCATGTAGAGGCCTTCCTCAGCCCTCGCATCGAGGAGGCATATGGTGTGTAAGTTCCTGGCCTTGTTCTCCCATAAGACTTCATACGGTGTCCTCGACAAGACGCCTCCCTCCGGGTAAGTTATGGTCACCATCCGGCCGAACCTATAGGATTGGAGGCCCGTCAGGGCCACGACGGCGTTTATTATGCTGGGCCCGTTTATGACCGAGGTCCTCACGCCAGCCTTCTCGGCCTTCAGGCGTACGGCCACATGCGTGGTAGCTATCATGGGGTCTCCCGGGACCAACAGGACCACTTTCCGTCCCCTGAGGGCCTCGGATATCAGGGGCTCTGCGTCTTCCTCCTCTAAGACCTGCCTATCGACCACCTTTATCGGCTTCCCTATCAGCTCCTCCAGCTTCCTGACAGACAGGCCTGGCATCAGGCTGGTGTAATGCTCTAGAAAGACCACGTCGGCTTCCCGTGTTACCTTCAGGCCCCTGAGGGTCATCCCCTCCTCGTTGTGGAGGCCAAGGCCGACGAAGATGAGCTGGCCCTTGCCCATCTCCTCTGCCCTCGACTTATATGCCAGCGGGGGAGATAAGGCCGAGGTGGGCGGCTTGGTCAGGAAGACCGTTAAGCCATCGGGAAGGGCTCTGGGGATAGAATACGCCATAAGAGATGTGGTCGTGCCAGCCAGGGAGCTGGAGAAGAAGGGCTTCAAGATCATTTACCTGAACATAGGGGACCCGCTGAAGTTCGATTTCGATACGCCTGAGCACATAAAGGAGGCCTTCTACAAGGCTGCCAAAGAAGGCAAGAACTGGTACTCGCCATCCGAGGGCCTGCCAGAGCTCAGGGAAGCTATATGTGAGAAGGAAAAACGCTACAACGGCGTGGATATAACGCCAGACGACGTGTTGGTCACAACGGGTGTATCGGAGGCCATAAGCTTCCTCATGGGGGCCCTGTTGGAGCCGGGCGATGAGGTGCTCGTGCCGGGGCCGACCTACCCGCCCTACATATCGTACGCTAAGTTCTACGGTGCTAAACCGGTCCCGTACAGGACGGTCGAGGAAGGGGGCTGGAAGCCCGATGTCGATGACCTCAGGTCGAAGATAACGAACCGGACGAAGCTCATAGTCCTGATAAACCCGAACAATCCCTGTGGTGCCCTCTACGACCCAGGGACGGTCAAGGAGATACTCGACCTAGCTGGCGAGCACGGCCTCCCGGTTGCCTCAGACGAGATATATGATAGGATAATCTTTAACGGCGAGTTCAGGAGCACGGCTGCCCTGTCCAAGGACGTGCCGGTCATAGGCCTTAACGGCTTCTCCAAGGTCTACCTCATGACTGGCTGGAGGTTAGGCTACATCTACTTCTGGGACCCAGAGGGCGTGTTGGCCGAGCTGAAGGAAGCCATCGTCAAGCTGGCTCGCATAAGGATATGTCCTAACACGCCCGTCCAGCTTGCTGGTATAGCTGCCCTGCGTGGTCCCCAGGACCATGTGGCCGAGATAGTCCGCAAGCTGAGGGAGAGGCGTGATCTAGCTTTCAAGAGGCTAAACGAGATAGAGGGCATAAGCACTGCTAGGCCAGAAGGGGCATTCTACATATTTCCGAGGGTAGAAGGCATAGGCTCGGTGTGGAAATCCGATAAGGAGTTCGTCCTAGAGTTCCTGAGGGAGAAAAAGGTCCTGTTGGTCCACGGCTCTGGCTTCTGCCCGACTTACGGCCAGGGGCACTTCAGGGCCGTGTTCCTCCCTCCGCCTGAGGTGCTGGAAGAAGCCTTCAACAGGCTGGAGGAATTTATGATCTCGAAGATGCGTTGAGCTGCCCGATCGGGCGTAAGTATTTTAAGCCCTGGCACATAGGCATTCTCACGGGCCATGCGGGACATTTCTTTTTACGACCTGGTAGTGGTAGGGCACTTCGCTATCGACATAATAGTAAAGAATGGCGAGGCCATGGGCGGTGCCCTAGGAGGACCTCCTACTTACGCCTCGCTGGCTGCCAGCAAGATGGGGGCTAAGGTAAGCATCATATCTAAGGTAGGAGATGATTTCCCGGAGGAACACATTAAGTTCCTATCTGAAAACGGCATAGACCTGACCGGGCTAAAAGTCGTTAAAGATGCCCGGACAACCAACTACGTCTTAGCATACGAGGATGGCGAGAGGAAGCTGGTTTTGAAGGCCAGGGCACCTGACATAGCCCTTGAGGACATACCTCCCGATCTGGTCGCGAGATCTGTCCTCTTGGCACCGATCGCGGGCGAGATCGGATCTCCCGTGGTGGCAGAACTGAGGAGGAGGACGGAGTGCCTCTGCCTAGATCCCCAGGGCTTCGTGAGGAAGTTCTTAGATGACGGCACGGTAGTCCTGACCAATTGGTTCGATAGGTCTATCTTGAGCAACGTGGACATCCTGAAGGCCTCCATGAGGGAGTACGAGTGCATAATGGGGAGGGGACGGTTCAGGGAAGGCCTGAGGAGGCTCCATCGGTTGGGTATCAGCATAATCGTGATAACGCTGGGCGAGGAAGGCTCCATAATATCCGTGAGGAACAGGCTGTACGCGATCCCGTCTTATCAGGTGAAGGCTGTCGAGACAACAGGGGCCGGTGATGCCTACATAGGGGCCTTCTTGGCCGAGTACGCCAGGGGCGAGGATCCGGTCTGGTGTGCCTGCGTGGGTTCTGCTGCGGCATCCTTCACCGTAGAGGACTTCGGCCCGAGGAGGTTTGGGGATAGGGAGGGGGTAGTGAAGAGGGCCCAGGAGATATATGAGAACGTGGTAGAGGTCTAGGGACCGGGGAGGGGAGTTGGGCAAGATATCCAAAGGCCAGAAGTGCAGCGTGGTGGGGTGTGATTCACCTGCTATTAGGTCCCTGCCAGCCGATGCGGTCATAAGGGTGGGCCTCAACGTAGAAGGAGGCCGTAGGGCCTACCTCTGCCGGGAGCACTACAAGGAGTACAAGCGTAGGACGAAGAAGGAGAGGAAGCTGGAGAAATGGAAGTTCATGGGCTAGGCCCAGGGGTTAAAAGCCCGTGTGCCAGCGGGTCTAGGACGGCGAGGTAATGACCTTGGGAGAGGCGAGGTACCTCGTCATAGATAGGTCCGGTCGCGAGCATGAGCTTGACCTAACGGACCCGGAGAAATGTCCTCCCGTGGCCGAGGACCCCATGCTCAAGCAATTCATATTGAGCGAGGAAGTAGGCTACATGCCCCACGAGCCGCCGGCCCACATAGAACTCATGAGGAGGCTCGAGCTTGTTGACTACGAGCCAGCGAGCGATGTAGGGCACATGCGTTTCTACCCAAAGGGAGCCCTCATGAAGGACCTCATAGCCGATTGGGTCCTGGGCGTGGCCCTAAGCCTGGGTGCCATGGTGATAGAAACGCCGACCATGTACAGGGCCGATGAGCCGGACATAAGGGCCCAGGCTGAGAGGTTTGTGGAAAAGGACTACAAGCTCCAGGTCGGTAACAAGGTCCTGTTCCTGCGTTTCGCAGGCGACTTCGGCCTCTTCAGGATGATGAAGGACGTGAAGATGAGCGTCAGGCAGCTGCCCGTCAGGGTCTTCGAGATAGCACCCAGCTACAGGCTCGAGACCAGGCGTGAGTGCGTGGGCCTGAGACGTATGAGGAAGTTCACCATGCCCGACCTGCACTGCTTCTGCAAGGACGTGGAGCAGGCTCTAGAGGAGTTCAGGCTCCTCACGCTCAAATACGCGGAACTCTTAAAGGGCCTCGGGCTGGACTTCGTTCACGCCTACAGGGCCGAGGAAGCCTTCTACGAGGAGAACAGGGATTTCTTCGTCAAGCTGGCCGTTGAGCTAGGCAAGCCCACGCTGGTCCAATTAATGCCCGAGAGGAAGCACTACTGGGCCTTGAAGAACGAGTTCCAGTACGTGGATTCGGTGGGGAAGAGCTTCCAGCTCTCCACCGTCCAGATAGATGTCGAGGACAGCGAGCGATACGGCATAACTTATGTGGACACGGACGGGTCTGAGAAGGGCTGCACAATCGTCCACTCCAGCCCGGGCAGCATAGAACGCCTCATGTGTGCCGTCCTAGAGGAGGCAGCCAAGATGATGAAGGCCGGTGGACTGGCCATGCTGCCGACCTGGCTCTCGCCCACTCAGGTCAGGGTCATACCCATAGCGGATAGGCACCTGGATTATGCCCTGAAGGTGGCCGAGGAACTCGTCCGGGCCGGGATAAGGGCCGATGTGGACGACAGGAGGCGTTCCATGGATTGGAAGGTACGCATGGCCGGCATGGAGTGGGTGCCCTACGTTGCCGTCGTGGGCGATAAGGAGGTGGCCCAGGGGACGGTCATGGTCACTATAAGAGCCAAGTCGGGGCCTGACAGGCCTTACAAGCTCAGCATGACCATAGACGAGCTGAGGCAAGCGGTCCTGAAGGAGCTAGAAGGGAAGCCTAGGAGGCCTCATTACCTGCCCATAAGGCTCTCCATGAGGCCTGCCTTCAGGTAGGCCTGCTTTGACCTCAAAACGCATTCTGATCGCTTCTTTTGCAACGGCCTTCATAGGGACCATGGCCTTTAGGATCAGCGTTCCAGCCGTGGCCTTCTACACGAGGATTTCCCTCAAGGGGACCATGCTAGAGCTGGGCTTGCTCACGACCTCCTTCTTCGCCGCCAGGGCCATAGCAGCTGTCTTGGCTGGGGAGCTGGCCGATAAAGGCCTAAAACTGCATATCTTAGCTTCCTCCTGCTTCCTCATCCATTCTCTGGTCGTGATGTTATATCGCCTGGTCCGGTCCTGGCTCTCCGTCGTGTTCCTTAAAGCACTCCAGGGCATATTGAACGGCTTAGCCTGGACTTCTGTTCAGTTTGTGCTCGGAGCTGCCGTCAAGACAGAGGTCAGGGGACGTGCTTATTCCGTTTATTTCGCCTTCGGCTCCCTTGGGGGTTTCGCAGGCAATATAGCCTACTCCCTCATGCCCGGGACAGGCCTTTCTAAGCCCATAGCTTTGTCGGCCCTGGCTTTCTCCCTATCGGCCCTGACCTCCATGTTCCT
>NJEJ01000057.1 GCA_002255025.1 Candidatus Bathyarchaeota archaeon ex4484_135
GCCGAGGAGAATATGACGGGTATGTTGGACACGTAGAGCAGGCTTATCGGGTACCTGCCCCTGAAGCCCCTCATCCTGGCGTACGATATGGGTATCTCGACCCTTACGCCCTGCATGTAGATGACCGTTAGGAATATGGCCATGGTGGACAGCAGGCCCACTAAGGTCGGGTATCCCTGCCTGTCGTAGAGGGCCTTCCAGTTCTTGTCCATAATGGCCTGGACGGTCGCTATCAGGGCCCCGTGGCTCAGGTCATCCCCGACTTTTATCGGGTTGAAGGTATCCCAGAGGACGTTCTGGGCCACGCCAGCCAGTATGAAGAGGCTTATCCCGCTCCCGAAGCCCCAGCCCTTCTGGACCATCTCGTCGAGGAGTATTATGATGACGCCGACCATCACGAGCTGGGCGAATACCACAGCACTGGTCGTGAAGTCGAGCGTCCTGCCAGCGTAGAAGCCGCCGAGTATGTAGGCTATGGCGTTCACGGCCGTCAGGACTATGGATAGGAACTTGTTGGCGGCCGTGAAGAGGGCCCTGTCCTCGGGGTTCGTGAAATCACACTCTATCATCCTCGAGGCCGCCAGGAGCTGGAGGACGAGGCCAGCCGTCACTATGGGGCCTATGCCTAGCTCCATGAGCGTCCCACGCCTGGACGCGAATATGACCCTCATGTACAGGAATGGATCGGCACCACCGGCCGCCTTCATGCCGTAGAGGGGTATCTCACACATCACTAGGTAGACCACGAGTGCTACAGCCGTCCAAGCCAGCTTGGCCCCGAAGCTCGGCCTCTTCTCGGGCGGCGAGACCTCAGGCAAGAACCTCGAGATGGGCTTGAAAAGGCTTAGGAACCTCCCGGCCATGTCGGCACCTCCGCCCCGTCTTAGGCCACGTAGTAATATATCTTCTTGGACATGTCGTCTGGGACCCTTATCCTCGGGAGTTTAGGTGCTACCTCCCTAGCGAAGTATTCTACGCCGAAGACCACGGACGCGAATTCCACCTCGAAGTTCTCAGGTGAGAGGGCTTTCACGTGGCTCTCAGCGTGGACCACGACGTCACCGAACTCCGTGAGGCCGAAGGTCACCTCGCTGAGTTCGAGCGATAACCTCAGGAGGAGCTTGTAGAGCTCTTTCTCATCTAGGTCTTTAGGGAGCTCTTCCTTCTTAGCCGCCATAGCTAGTGTGGTAACCCAGTCCCCCCTGACGGCCACTAGGACGTTGAACTCCTTCACGTCGGACTTGAAGGGCACTACGAATAGATCTTCTTTCTCCACATACTCGTATTTCAGCCCCATTTTGTCCAGTATCTCCTTGACCTTGTTGACGGCTTCCCTCGCCAATCCCTCCACCATGAGGGCCCTACGTGCCCTAGCTTATAAGGTTGGTAAATCCCCTGGCCAAAGGCTAATATCGAGCGGGGAGGACTAAGGTCTCGAGCGAGCATGCCAGCAAGAGAAGCCCGATTTTACGAGCGTATGGAAGGAGGCCTCGTGAGGTGTACTATCTGTCCTCGGAAGTGCGTCATAAAGCCAGGCGAGAGGGGCTTCTGTGGCACGAGGGAAAACCGGGACGGCACCCTCTACAGCCTGATCTACGGCGAAGTATCCGCTAGTGCGATCGATCCGATAGAAAAAAAGCCCTTGTTCCACTTCGAGCCTGGGAGCCTGACCTTCTCCATAAGCTCCGTGGGCTGCAGCTTCAAGTGCCCCTGGTGCCAGAACTATCACATATCCCAGGTCAGGCCCGAGGACTACAGGACCGTCAGGATGGAGCCCGAGGAAGTGGTGAAGCTGGCCGAGAAATACGGGTGCCCTTCCATCTCGATAACCTATAACGAGCCCATAATATGGCTCGAGTACGTGGAGGACGTGGCCAAGTTGGCTAAGGCCAGAGGGCTCAAGATAGTACTTGTCACGAACGGCTACATATCGCTCGAGGCTCTCGATGCCGTGGCAGGCCTTATAGACGCCGTGAACGTCGATATAAAGGCTTTCACGGAGGAGTTCTACAGGCATTACTGCAAAGGCACCTTAAAGGATGTCTTGCAGGCCACGGAAGCCATGAAGGAAAAGGGCATCCATGTCGAGGCCACCAACCTCATAATACCCGGCCTGAACGACAGTGAAGACGAGATAAGGGCCCTCTGCAAGTGGCATTATGAGAGCCTGGGTCCTGACACACCTCTCCACTTCAGCCGCTTCTTCCCCTGCTACAAGATGGCCTATAAGGAACCAACGCCCATCTCCACCTTGGAGAAGGCCAGGAAGATAGCGGTTGAGGAAGGCCTTAGGTACGTCTACGTGGGCAACTTGCCCGGCAACCCTGCTGAGCATACCTACTGCCCAAGCTGCCATAAGGTCCTCATAAAGAGATATGGCTTCGAGATCGCTGAGTGGAACTTGGACGAGCAGATGAGGTGTCCTGAGTGTGGCACGAAGATACCAATAAAAGGCAGGTTCCACAGACGTGGGGGATGGTTCCCCCTATTGATATACTGACCTGGCCGTCGGAACCCTAAGCTTGAGAGTTCAGGTTTTCCTACGTCTCTGCCTCAGTATGCGTAATATCCTGTTTAGCTCGTCTTCGGAGAGGCCAGGTCTGGCTTCCGTAGGTCTTCCTGGGGGTGGGGGAAGCTCGGGCCTCTCGGGGCCCTTTGGAGCTTCTTCCGGCTTAGCTTCTTCAGCCGTAGGCTTGCTCGGAGGAGGCGGGAACAAACGCTCTCTCTTAGCTGCTTCAAAGGCTAAACGAGCTGGGCCTTCCTCCTCACGCGTAAGTTCACGCTCGCGTGGTAGTTCTACCCCGAGGGATGGAGGCGGAGGAGGCTGCCAAGCAGGCTTAGGAGGTCTTGCCGGTGCAGGCGTAGTAATCGAAGGCGGCGTGGTTTCTGCCAGCCTGGCTGAAGGAGGCGGGGGAGTGGTTGGAGGTGCAGAAGGCGGAGGAGTTGGAGGCCTCTGGACCTCACGCCTCTGCTCTATGATCTTGCCCATGAGGTCAGCACCGGCCTTGATCAGTATGGCCCCGAGAGCCGCCATTATGGCCATCAGGACGAGCACTGGGCTCCAGCTCCCGAGCGTCTCGGCGAGCTGACGGGATTTATCAAGGAGGTCTAGGGCCTTCCATATGCACGTGTAGCCTATGAAGTAGACGATTATGGCAGTTATACCGATCCCTATGGCCAGGAGCAGGCCACTCAATGCTCTTGCGGCTCTGCTCATCCTCTCCCCATTCTATCTTCAGAGGAACTTTTTGATAAGCCTTGCGGTCGAATATTCTTGAAGAAGCCCGCCACCTGCCACGATACCTTTTTATGCTGCCTCCCGGCTTAGGCTGAAAAGACGAAGAGGTGGCCGGGGTGCCCAAGTGGGGCTACTCGGTGGGTTGGGTTGACCCGGATAGGACGGCCAAGGCGAGCGGCAGGGAGCTTAGGATATCCCATAAACATGCCCGTGAGATATGTAAGACCATAAAGGGGATGATGCTAGAAGATGCTAAGAAGTTCCTCGAGGACGTAATCGCCATGAGGAAGCCCGTCCCGTTCAGGCGTTTCAAGAAGAAGATCCCACATAGGAGGGGCCTTGAGGGCTGGTGTTCTGGCCGCTATCCCGTTAAGGCCGCTAAGTATATCTTGCGTATCCTGAAGGACGTAGAGGCAAACGCGGAATACAAGGGCCTCAACGTGGAGAAGCTGAAGATAATTCATGCGGCAGCTTACCCGGGGACCAAGATAAAGAAGTTCTTCCCGAGGGCCCACGGCAGGGCGACGCCTAACTTCGAGACCCTGACGCACGTGGAGGTAGTGGTCGAGGAGGTAGAGTAAAGTGCCCAGGAAGGAGAAGACCGTCGTCAGAGAGATAATCGACGAGCACCTGAAGAAGCTGGAGATCGACGAGTACTTGAGGAAGAGGTTCGAGAAGGCAGGTTACGGTGGAGTCACCATAGTGAGGACCCCCCTCGGCACCCACGTGGTCATATACGCCATGAGGCCGGGCCTGATAATAGGCCGAGGCGGCGAGACGGTCAAGAAGCTGGTCGAGGAGTTAGAGCAGAAGTTCGGCTTAGAGAACCCCCAGATCTCCGTGGCGGAAGTAGAGGTGCCCGAGCTCAACCCGTATATAATGGCCAGCAGGATAGCACAAGTCCTGAGGAGGGGCGTGAACTACAGGCGTGCTGGCTTCTGGGCCCTGAGGCGTATCATGGAGGCGGGTGCCCTCGGGGCCGAGATAATAATAAGCGGGAAACTCAGGACCGCTAGGGCCAAGTACGAGAAGTTCAGGGCTGGCTACCTGCCCGTGTGCGGTGATCCGGCCCAGAAGTACCTCCGTAAGGCCGTGGTCCACGTCCAGCTCAAGCCGGGCATCTACGGCATAAAGGTGACCATAATGCCCCCCGAGGCCAAGTTCCCGGACCAGCCCAGGATAAAGATGCCCGAGGAAATAGGGGAGGAAGCCGAGGCCGCTCCTGCCGAAGAAGGCCTGGGCGAATTCGGCGGCGAGGAGAAAGGAGGTGGTAGCTGATGCCCATCCTCAGGCCCGAGGAGATAAGGGCCATGTCAAAGGATGAGAGACGTAAGAAGCTGAACGAGCTGAGGGCAGAACTCATGAGGCTCAGGACGATGGTCAGGGCTGGCGGTGCCGTAGAGAACCCAGCCAGGATAAAGGAGCTGAGGAAGACTATAGCTCGCATATTGACCATAGAGAGGGAAGAAGAGCTGGGCATAGGGAGGGAGAAGAGCAAGTGAAAGTGGGGCCCAACATAATAAGGGAGGAGTTCATAGGGCTCCACGCCAAGGTCGTGAAGAGCAGGCACCCAGACTATGTGGGCATAGAAGGGCCCGTCGTAGACGAGACGCACAACATGTTCATCATAGGGCACGAGGGCCGTAGGAAGATGGTCCCGAAGGCCGCTTGCACATTCCACTTCACGTTCCCCGACGGGACCGTAGTGGAGATAGAAGGTCACCTCCTCGTCGGGAGGCCAGAGGATAGGCTTAAGAAGAGGCTAACCAAGCTCTGGTGATGGGCCATGTCGTACGCGGACATAACGCCGCCGGAAGGACCTCCCTGCGATGACGAGAACTGCCCGTTTCACGGGAAGCTCCGCATAAGGGGCAAGATACTTGATGGCGTGGTCGTCAGCGACAAGATGGACAAGACGGTCATAGTGCAGCGTGACTACCTGCACTACGTGCCGAAGTACATGCGTTACGAACGTAGGAGGAGCCGTATACCGGCTCACAACCCGCCCTGTATAAACGCCCGCAAGGGCGATAGGGTCCTCATAGGCGAGTGCAGGCCGATAAGCAAGACGGTGGCCTTCTGTGTCATAAAAATCCTAGAGAGAGCCAAGAGACCGGAGAAACGCTAGCCCAATACGGGCCTTATGGGCTTTCCATCCACGTCCTCGGGCACCTCTATGCCGTAGTACTCCAGAACGGTCGGCATTACATCGTATATGCTTACCTCGCTCGGGGCCGAGTTGGAGGCCAAATCTGGCCCATAGGCTAAGAATATGCCGTAGGGCCTATGGGTACCCGTGGTCCTCGGGTCCGTGAAGTAAGGCCCCAGCAGGTAGGGGAAGCCGAGGCTTGGGTTGAACTCCACCGAGCCGTCGTTGACTTCGAAGAGCACGTCGGGTGCCATGTGAAGATAGGGGCCGGAGTAGACTTCCTCACGCCGGTGGACCCTTATCCTCACGCCGTACTCCTTGCCAGCGTCCAACAGGCACCCGATGACGGCCTCCCTGACCTCCTCGTACTTGGAGGCTGGCACCACGCCATCGGGCTCCCTATCGGCCAAGTTCAGGTAGACGTGGTTGAACACGGGCGTGTGAGCACAGCTGAAGGCGTACGTGCTCTTCCAATCTACGTGGGTTAGGGAAGCCATGTCGAAGTACTTGATCACGCAGCTCCACAGCTTCCTCAGGCCCACGGCCTCGTTCGCCAGGGAATACAGGTTGTAGAAGATGCCTGCTTTCCCGAGGACGTTGTAGGCCAGGGCCATGAGGTGGCATAGGGAAATAGTGGCCTGGGGCTTCAGGCCTTTCTTTATGCCCAGCAGGCCGTTCCTCCTCAGGCACTCGTTCGTGAAGAAAGTAGCTTCCTTAGGCCCGAAGCCGTGGTCAGATACCACGAGCGTGAGGCCCGGCCTAAAGGCCTCGATTACCTTGCTCACGAGGCCATCGAGCTCGAGCCAGTACCTGTTGAGCAGCTCTGCGACCTTCTCCTTACCAGCATCAGACGGATCAGAAGAAGGATCGACCAAGCTCCAGAGCGGGTGGAATATCCTGTCTGGCGTTGTGAAGACGAGGAAGAGGAAATCGGGCTCCATGAGCCTGATGAGCTTTAGGGCGAGCCGGGCCCTCCTCCTAGCCACTGTTATGGCATCCTTGACAAGATGTGCTTCGTCGAAGTAAGCCCATTCTATCACGTCGAGCCTGTAGTGCTTGAGTTCGC
>NJEJ01000058.1 GCA_002255025.1 Candidatus Bathyarchaeota archaeon ex4484_135
CCGGGACGCCTATGAAGACCTTGAGGCGTTTCAGGGCTCTCTTGCCCTTCTCCTTATAACGCGGCAACATGCCCCTTATGGTACGCCAGACGATGCGGTCTGGCCTCCTGGGCCAGTACGGGCCCTTCCTGTAATGGCCTATCCGGAGCCTCTCCTTGTACCGCCTCACTATGGCCTTCTTCTTGCCCGATATGACTGCCTTCTCGGCGTTCACGATGACTATGTGTTCCCCCATGAGCAGCCTCTTAGCCACCACGCTGGCCATGCGGCCCAGTATGAGGCCCGTGGCATCTATGACCGTCCAGCCCTCTAGGCTCCCGGCCTCCGGACCTGACATGGCTCATCACTCCATTATCTTCACTCCTGAGCCCCTGGGGTTCTGCTCCACTAGCTCCCTTATGCTCATGCACTTCCCGCCAGCGGCCTCAATCTTCCTCTTAGCACTGGCCGAGAAGGCAAAGGCAGCCACCTTGACCGGGTGGTCAATCATGCCAGCACCAAGCACCTTGCCCGGCACGACCACCACGTCCCCGGGCTTCGTATAACGGTTTATCTTGCTCACGTTCACCTCAGCCCTGCGGCTCCTCGGCCTCTCGAGCCTCTCGGCCACATCACGCCATATCTTGGCACCTATCTCGCCGTACTTACGCCTCAGGAACCTTATGAGCTCCTTTAGCTCCGGGTTCTGTATCTCACGCCTCACCGGCCACCACCTCCTTCAGCTTCTCCTCGAACTCGTCTAGCTTCCGGTCCAAGACCTTGGTGGCCTGTTCTAATATGATCTCGGGCGGGAGGGCGCCCGTGGATTCCACGTACATGACGAAGGAACCCTCCTCCCAAGACACATCTATGGCTGGCGGGTCAAGAGGGCATACTTCGACGCAGTCCCTGCAGAGTGTGCAGGTTATCACGTTCTTCACCCTCATGGCGTTGCCCGTCCTATCCAGTATCCTCTTCGGGCATATCTCTATGCACTTCCCGCAGAGAGTACATCTCGATACGTCAATCCTTATCACCGGCAGGTACTTGTGCGTGGCAGCCGAGACTGGCTGCCACCTGGCGTGCTGGCTGCCGGTCCCGAGCCTTGCGGTCGCTATCAGGTATATCCTCTGGCCCGGTGCGAGCTTCACTATCGGCATGTTCGGGTACAACGGCACCACGTCAGGGCTGTCCGACCTCAGGTCGCCAGAGTAGACCGTTATGGTATCCTCTTTGGCCTCAGCCGACAGCTCGAACCTCACGACCTTGTCCGGTTCTTCCTCCAATATCGACGGCTTCATCTTTAGCGGTATGAGGCCTATCCTGTGGGCCAATACCTCGTCATCTAGGACGGAGCTGTTCTCCAAGATGCCCACTTCTTCTATGGCCATGCAGGGCACCTCAGCGATCATTATCCTCCTGAGTGCGTTAACGAAGGCTACGTCTGCCCCCCTGACCAACAGGCGTAGTGCCTCGTCCGTTAGCTCCAGCACTTCTACCTCCATGGCTTTCGGCACCTCGCTGGCCGGGGACATAAAAGCCTTAGCCATGTGCTAGATGGAGTCAGCTAACTCCCGAGTGCTCGGCCTAGGAAGGGCTAATCTAAAACACACCCATGCGGAACTCAAGGTGGTGGAAGATTTGGGCGAGGTAATCCTCAAGAAGGAAGCAGTTGAAGCCTACCTCTCGGGCCTCTTCGGCCGTGAGGTAAAGGTCCTGGGCGTTGGAGAGCTAGGAGGCGAAGTAAAGCCCTTTGAGGACGTCAAGGGCTTTGGCTACGGGAAGCCCTTCGTGATAGAATTTGAAGTCGGCGGTGAGAGGAAGCAGGCCGTGTTGTCGACCGTCAGGCCGGGACAATTCGGCCATGAATATAGGTCCGATAGGGCAGCCATACTCCTCTGGCAGTATGAGGCCTTTAATAAGCTCCCCAAGCACGTGAAGGCCCTTGACGTAGGTGCCTTCACGAAGGACGGCCGCTTGAAGTCCCTCGGCGATTGTGGAGAGTTCTTCCTTCTGACCGAGAAAGCAGAGGGCGTCCTCTACCACGTGGACCTAGATAGGATACTATCCGAGGGGAAGCTGACCGACTTAGACAGGCATAGATGCTTAGCCCTGGCCGATTACCTGGCCGAGATACACGCCGTTAAACGCGATGAACCGGGCCTCTACATAAGGCGTGTCAGGGACCTCGTCGGGCATGGCGAGTGCATCATGGGCCTGATAGACAGCTACCCGCCCGGCCTAGATTACGCACCAGAGGCCCTCCTGAAGGAGATAGAGCACGCCTGTGTGGAGTGGAGGTGGAAGCTGAAGAAGAAGACGCACAGGCTAAGCCAGGTACACGGCGATTTCCACCCCTGGAACGTGATGTTCAAGCCCGGCACTACGGATTTCATGCTCCTCGACAGGAGCCGGGGCGATTGGGGCGAGCCAGCCGACGACGTGACATCCATGACGGTCAACTACATCTTCTACGCCCTGAGGGCCTACGGCCACCTGGAAGGGCCTTTCAAAGAGCTCTTCAGGTCCTTCTGGAACCGCTACCTGGCCAGGACGGGCGATGAGGAAATCCTTGAGGTCGTCCAGCCCTTCTACGCCTGGAGGTGCCTCGTCATAGCGAGCCCGATATGGTACCCCACGTTGGCCAAGGAGGTCCGCGTGAAGCTCTTCAACTTCGTGAGGAACGTCCTCAAGACTGATGTCTTCGACCTGGGAGCCGTGAACGACTACTTAGAAGGTTGAGGAGCCGATAAGCTGCTCCCTCTGGGGGCCATCAGGCTAGAACTCACGAGCAGGCCCGAGGACATGAGCGTCAGTATCTTGAGGACCGTGATGACGAACATGGCCAACGGGGCGTGGACCACGAACGGGTGTATGAGGACGAACGTCACGGCCAAGGCCATGAGGACCGAGCCCCAGGCCAGCCTGCCCCGTCTCCGATCGGCCCCAGGGCCGGTGGGCAAGAGGCCCATTCTAACGGCCCTGAGGAGGCTAAGGCAGCCCACATAGCCAGCGATTACCATGAGGATGACTGATGAAGCCAAAAGGGCCATATAGAGCATCAGGGTGCAGAACACGGGCAGGAGCCTGACGCCAGCCCCCACGAAGGCCAGGACAGCCGTGGCTATCGGGAAGCACAGGAGGGCCTTGTCCAGGGGCCCGAGGTCTTCCTTGCGGGCCAGGTTGACGTACAATCGCACGGTGGTGAAGAAGGCCGTGGCCAAGGTGATGCTGAGGGCCGTGGAGAACACCTCAAAAACGTAGGCCAGCCTAAGGAAGGGTGCTACATCCATAGCCACGTGGCCTAGCGTGTGCATGAGGTCCCCGATGCCTATCAGGAGGAAGCCCAGGCCGAGGACACGGAGCGACCTGTTACCTTCGGCCTTGGCCGTGAGGTAAGCTGCCGTGCCGATGCCAATCATGGTGGCCTCATACACGATGCCTAAGCCGTAGATGATCAGCCTCAGGCCTAGGGACATCCCCGGCATGCCGAGCCACCTCACAAGGTAAGGTGCGATTCTCCTTAAATCTACGCCACTAGGTCATCTTGGGAGCTGGGGGTATGTCAGAGCGTCAGGAGAAGGGCTGGGCTGTCTGGATAACAGGCCTCCCTTCCAGCGGGAAATCCACTATAGCCCGTGGCCTGGCGGAGAAGCTGGCCCGCATGGGCATAAGGGTCCAAGTGCTTGAGTCAGATGAGCTCAGGCGTGTTCTGACGCCCAGGCCGACCTACACAGAAGAAGAACGCGATTGGTTTTATGGGGTGATGGCCTGGATAGGATGGCTCCTCGTGAAGAACGGCGTGAATGTGATATTCGATGCCACGGCCAACAGGCGACGTTACAGGGAACGGGCCCGAGAGCTCATAGGGCCCGACAGATTCATGGAAGTCTACGTGAAGTGCCCGCTCGAGGTCTGCATGGAGAGGGACCGTAAGGGCATTTACAAGCTGGCCTTAGAGGGGAGGGCCAAGACCGTCCCGGGCCTCCAGGCCCCCTATGAAGAGCCCCTGAACCCGGATGTCGTGGTGGACACGAGCACCATGGCTCCTGAGGAGTGCGTTGAAACGGTCTTAAGGGCTCTTGTGGAGCGTTTCAGGCTGGTCTAGAGCCCTTTGGTCCATTTCTCCAACACTTTCTTGGCTTCCTCGCCCTTGCCCTCAGCTATGTATATCAGTGCCGTCGCGAGGTCCTTGACCCAGGGGCTGGCCTTGGCCGTTATGGTCATATCCACCGGGACCGCCAGCCTTCGGTAATCGAGCCAGCCTATAATGATGGCTGCTGGGACGTAGACGAGCACGAAGACAGCTGCGAAGACGCTCAGGTGTGTGAATATGTCCTTGAGGATGGCCATGTTCTCTATGATGAGCTTGTACTGTATGGCTATGAAGTTGGCGAAGGAGAGCAGGAAGACCAGATATATGTTGTGCCCACGCCTGAAGTAAGTCCAGTACCTTAACAGCCTAGTCTTTACCTTGCTCATCCTCCCCTCTCCTGGGGCTGGTAGCGGTTCGGGCTAAAAAAGCATATGCACCTGGGCTTCCCAGCGAGGAGGTAGATCGGGAGAGCTTCTTGGCCATCTTCCTCTCCCTTATCATCTTCGTCACGCGATCCGTCAGGCCCTCAACGTGGGATTCCCTCTCTATCTTCCTTATTGCTTCCACGACCAGCTCCTCGTCCTCGGGCGTCCTGCCCTTAACGAGCACCACGCCGTTCATGCCTATCACTATCTGGCAGCCTGTCTCACGCTTCAGCATGCTTATCATGGACCCCTTCTTCCCTATGAGCCTCGGCACCTTTGATGGCGTTATCCTGACCAACCGGCCACGCGTTACCTTCCCGAGGCCGGGCTCACTCAAGGTCAGGATGGGGTTCATGGTCCTGTCGTAGGCCTTCACCTTGGCTATCACGGTATCCCCGACGGATAGGAACTTGGCCAGCTCTTCCCTGTCGGGCTTAAAGGGCCTCCCGAGGGCGTCAGCGGCCCTCAGTACGGCCAACCTGGGGGCCCTTATGTCCACGGCCCAGCTGCTGACGCTCATGTCCACCACATCGCCTATGACCACGTCGCCTACCTTGGGCACGTAAAAGGCGTTCAGGGCTATCACGGTGATCTTGTTGTCCTTTAGCTCGAAGAGGCCTACACGGGTAGCGTAGAACCTATTGCCTATCTTGTAGATGTTGTCGCCAGCCTCGTAATCACCCTCGGCCAGTAGGTCACCTGGGACCACGAGTTCACGCCTATCGAAGAATAAGGTCAACTCCCACCCTCCACCAAGGTTATTATGGCTGAGCCCTTCGTCAGCTCGCCCATCTTCTCCAAGAAAGGCCCGTAAAGGCCGGCTGGCATCTCAAGCTCAACCTTCCAGGAGCCATCAGTCCCCCACTCCTCCTTCAGTATCTTGCCGTAGTTCTTCACGACGCCGTAGCAGCGGCCTACGTGCTGGGGCGGCACTATGGCCCTGACGATGAAGACTTCCATGCTTATCGGCAAAACGGCCTTCAGGCGTTCTATGACCTCCCTGGCCTGCTCCTCGGCGTCCCTGAACGGGTCGATTGGGAAGCCTATTTCCTCTAAGGCCTGTTCTATCCTGGTCGGCGGGTGCGGCAGCTTGGTCCTGGGGTCAACGCAGTGCTTCGATATGAAAGTTATTATCTGCCTCTTCTTCTCCTCTACGAGCTTCTTCCTCTGCTCAGCCGTTAAGAGCAGTTCGCCCTTCTTCAGTATGATCTCTATGGCCTTCCTGACGTCATCTGTTCCGAAGGCCTTTAACAGGGCCTCTCTAGAGGCCTTGAATCCCTTCTTTGAATCCGTGTAGATTATGTCCATGGCGATTATCTCATCTATCGGCATTTCCTTGCCCATCTTGAACTCGAAGGCTTTGTCGGGGTCCACTAGGACCTCGAACTTCTCGCCAGCCTTCACGTACCTGACGACCGTGTACTTCCGGCTCATGATGGATTACCTCAGGAACCTGACTTCGCCTTCTCCATGTAAGCTTGGATTTCCTCGTTCGTGAGGAGCCTGTACTTCCTCGTGTCGGCTGGTATGACGGCTATCCTGACTCTGGCGTTCTCCCCACGGGCCTCTATGGACTTCAATAGGCACTTCACGGTCAACGTTATGGTCTCGTCGAGCGTCATGTCCTCGCGGTACTCCTTCTTCAGTATGGACTCCACCACATCGCGGCCCCTGCCCATGGCCACGGCCTTGTAGGACCGGTAAGAGCCGCCCGGGTAAGTTATGAAGATCTTCGGGCCCGTCTTGTCTATGCCTCCTATTATGAGGCACACGCCGAACGGCCTAACGCCAGCGTGCTGGGTGTAGAGCTGCTTTATGTCGCAGATACGCTTGGCTACTATCTCCACGTCTATGGGCTCGTCGTAGAGGAGCCTGTTGCTCTGGGCGTATATGCGGGCCTGCTGGGCGTATATGCGGGCCTGGTCCACTAGGACACGCCCATCGGAGCCGAAGCCCACTATGGCAGCACCTATGTGCTCGTCCACTTGGTAAAGCTTCCAGCCGAAATCTGGGTCCTGGAGTTCTGATTCAAGTTCTTCTTCTGCCCCGAGGACCACACCTTCCTTACATCTCACGCCTACGACGGTCCTCCCCCTGTTGACCGTTTCCATGGCATATTCTACTTGGAAGAGGCGTCCTTCTGGCGAGAAGACGGTTATGGCCCTGTCGTAAGCTCCTGGCATGGCGAATGCCACAGTTGAGCACCTCCACTCCTGGGACTT